>USHK01000079.1 GCA_900554375.1 uncultured Sutterella sp. | reverse complement strand
ATCTACACGTAAGGAGTCGTCGGCAGCGTCAGATGTGTATAAGAGACAGGTCGTATACTGAATCGATCAAACCTCGTTTAGGAGAACTTATAAAAATGAAGCACGGAAAACTTGTCACTTCCATTTTGGTTTTATCCTTAGCTGCCGTCACTGCCGCATTCGCCAGCATGGCAGAAGCCCGCTCCCTAGAACAAATTAAGGCCTCCGGAGAGCTCTTAGTCGGTTCCACCGGCGACTACAAGCCGATGAGCTATCTCAACAAAGAAACAGGAAAATACGAAGGCTTTGACGCCGAAATGGCACAGTCCCTGGCCAAGTACCTGGGCGTCAAACTCAAATATGTTCCGACGACGTGGAAGACACTACAAGCCGATACAATGGCCGATAAGTTTGACGTTGCCATGAGCGGTATCACCGTCACGGACGCCCGTAAGAAAGTCATGACCATGTCCGACGGCTATCTCACCTTCGGCAAGACCATCCTCGTGACCAAGAACAAGGCCGGTCAGTTCAAAGAATTAAATGACGTCAATCAACCTTCCGTCCGTGTCATGTACAACCCGGGCGGCACTAATGAGAAATTCGCTAAGGAAATGACTCCGAAGGCTCAGCTCATGATGCACGAGCACAATGCCGAGATCCCCGGTTTAGTCGGCGAAGGCAAAGCCGATGTGATGATCACTGAAACAATGGAAGCTCGCCGCTACGCCAAGGACAATCCCAAGGTTGCTGCTCCGTTAGTCGACAAACCCTTCACGGAAAACCACTTCGGTGTTCTGATGAAACAGGGTTACCCGAAACTTGAAGCTGCCGTGAACGACTGGATGAAGACCATTAAGGGTAACGGCACAATGGCTAAATGGGAAGATCAATACATCAAGTAATCTTCATTTGACGGTTTAGTCAAAACAGGCCGCAGTGGGAATCGATGATTAGGATTTCGCTGCGGCTTTTCTATTCGCTATTGATTGGCGGCAAAAATTCCCACCCAATGTCAAAAGTCATTATTTTTTAATCTATTCCTCCTTTAAGAAACAAAAAGAAAAGGCAAAGGTTTGGAAGCCCTCGGACATTCCAGCCTTTGCCAAAACCTCAAAGAATTTTTTAGGTTCAATGAGAGGACAACAACAAGAGGATTTAGGGAATTTATTATTTGTTATCAAAAAATTTGCGGTAGATACTGACAGAGCAGTATGCGATAGTCAGCACCAACATGGTGAGACAGTAAAGGACTGTTCCTGCTTTGCACAACCATAGGAAAACTGCGCTCATCCCGGGCCCTTTATCTTTAGAAAGAGGCCGTATGTCCTCTTTCCCTTTTTTTCAAGTTATACGAATCCACACACTACGAATCCGAGGGCAACTGAGAAGAAAATTGCCAGAACGCCAGGGATAAAGAAGGAGTGATTGAAGACCCATTTACCGATACGAGTTGTACCCGTGTCGTCCATCTGGACTGCTCCGAGCAATGTCGGATAAGTCGGGAGAACAAACAGAGCAGACACAGCTGCGAAGCATGCGACAAGCATGTAGGAGTTGTCCGGATTGGCAGCAGTAATACCTAATGCTGCAACCACTGTAGGGGTGATTGCTTTAGCTGTAGCCGCCTGAGAGTACAAAAGCATCGCGGCTAAAAAGAATACAACCGCAAGCAGTGCCGGATACTGGCTGATTGTTTGAGCTGCAAAATCTTTGATTTCCTTTGTATGACCGGAGACGAAAGTGTCACCGAGCCAAGCAACACCAAGAACGCAGATGCAGGCAACCATGCCGGACTTAAACACAGAAGTTCCGGCTACATCACCGAGATTAACCTTGCATAAAACGGTAATAAGGGCACCGACAGCAAGCATCAAGCTCATAATCGCTGCATCACGTGGAACGATGACCGGTTTAATCAAGCCGACAGCCGGAGAAATAGCAGAAGCATAGAAGACTACGCACAAAACGCCGATCAAGAAGATCCAAACAGAAAGCTTGGCAGACGAAGTAATCGTCATATCTTTAAGGCCGACCGGAGGCTTGACCAAGCCTTCTTTCAAACGTTCCTGATAGATGGGGTCCGTAGAAAGGTCCATCTTAGAAATGTGGGTCATGATAAAGGCGGTAATCATGCAGCCAAAGAACGTTGTCAAAAGCCAAACGCCGAGAAGAGCAGGATAGCTCCATCCGAAAGGTTCTAACACGCCTGTCATGTAAATAACAGCCGCTGAAACCGGAGAAGCGGTAATTGCAATCTGAGAGGCAACCACTGCGATAGAGAGCGGAACAGAAGGACGAATATTTTCGCCTTTTGCTACTTCCACAATAACCGGAATCATTGAGAAGGCTGTGTGACCAGTACCAGCAAAGATTGTCAGAACATAAGTAACAATCGGTGCAAGGTAATTAATGTATTTCGGGTTCTTGTAGAGGATTTTCTCAGCAATGTAGACAAGATACTGAAGACCGCCTGCCAGCTGCATTGCAGAAATTGCAGCGATTACGGACGCAATGATCAGGATCACATCCCAAGGGATGTTGCCCGGCTTCATTCCAAGACAAAGACCTAGAACCAGGACGCCTGCACCGCCGGCGTAACCGATACCGATGCCGCCGAGCCGCACGCCGATAAAGATCGCGCCCAAAAGGACGATGATCTGGAGAATAACCATGATATCCATAAAATTTCCCCTATTAATTTGGGATCGAGGTTGGTGATGCAGCAGAGTGCGCTAGGTATGGAACGCACTCCGCCGCTAGAAGCTTCAGATGAAGCTCCTACCACCCAGGGAGAAAAATGATTGTTTAGAAAGCAAGTTTGAATGTCGCACCGACACCGTTGGATTTAATCTTGCTGCCGTAGGCACCGTAGTAAGAAACACCCAGAGATGCTCTCTTCCCTACCTGAGCTTCAAGACCGACACCTACGGCTGCGACTGCAGAGAGTTTTTCACTCTTAATCTTCGCAGAAGCCCCGTTGCCAAACTTAAGCGTGGATTTACCGCGTGTATCGCCCATGTACTGTGCCCAGTTCACGTCTGCAACTGCCTTGAACTTAGCCGGCCCCACTTCAAACGGGACTTTGACGCGAGCACCGAGGTTCGAGACGGCAAGGTTCTGGCTATCAAACTTGGTACTTACTTTTCCACCGACGTAGTCATTACTAAAGTCGTCCGCAGAGAGATGCATCCAAGCTAAACCAACATACGGTTCAACATTGACAGAACCAAAGTTAAGTCCGGTGTAAGCAACTTCGCCAAAGATCTGAGCAAGTTTTGCGTTGTAGCTGGGAGATGCGCTGAAAGCCTGATTCTTATAGAAAAGAGCGCTGCTGGCATCGCGATCCTGGTGTGTATAAGCAAAACCATAGTTCAAACGAACCGGCTCAAACTTAGACTGACCGTAGATACCGAAGTGTAAGTCGTCAGAATCAATCTTTCCGTCATGACCACCTTTGAACTTAGTCTTGCCTGCTCCAAAGAACACGCCGACTTTGTTATTGGCATTGATGTCCGCTTCTAAACCAACCAAACCAGTGTAGAAGTCAGCTTTCAGCTTAGAGGCTCCGGCACGATCCATCTTGGACCAATTGCCAACCGCAGAAAGCCACAGACGTGCACGTCCGCCGTCAACATCGGCTACACGAGCAGCACCGTCAATTCCGATTGCCTGATCCTTAATCGCCCGAACCAGCGACTGACCATTAGCAATAGTCATTGCATTGGCTGTGACGTGGATGTCATTACCCAAAGAGTTGAGCGTATTTCTTGCCTCATCCTTAGTTGCATCTGTCAAACCAGCCAGAAGCGCATCGTCGGCCATCAAGGCATTCGCTACTGCTACGCCATTGCTGTTAGCTGCGTAGTCAGCTAAAGTCTTATCGTTCTTGGTCAGGACCCCTGTAAGAGTATTTCCGTCAAGCGTTACGGTATGGTCAACTAAGGCAAAGTCAGGAGTCACAACGGCGTTTTCGTTAAAGCCCTCAATTTTGTCTGCTGTAACCGTTCCGACTTGATCAACGCCGTCATAGGCCTTTTCAAAAGCGTTATCGGTCAAAGATGTAACGGTAACCTTGGAACCAGGATTAAAAGTTAAGTTGCCAACTTGGACCTCTTGATCTGCAACAATTGCATATGTACCACCGTTATTGACTACGACATTCGCTTTCTGTACAGGAGCTCTCGCAACTCCAACGAGAGAGTTGAGCTGTCCCTTCTGGGTAAAGTTGTCGTTGAAAGTAGCCAATATACCAAATGTGCCTCCATTAACATTCACATCTGCAGAGCCGAAGGATTCCGTGAAACCGAATAATGAACCTTCTTTAACCTCTGTACCACCGGTATAACTATTGTTACCCGTCATAACCAAAGTGCCCTGACCAGATTTAATCAAAGCCCCCTTGTAAAGGTTATTGTCGATCTTATTCTGGATATAAGCTGCTCTAGCAGCGTAATACTCTGCTCTCCATTTCTTTGCCTGCTCGGGGCTGACGGTGTTATCGTAGAAGTCGAGATTTCCGTCTAAAACGACAATATCGTCACCTAACGTATACTCCCCTCCAGCATCAGGATCTGTGCCATTCTTGGTTGCCGCCATCCAAGCCTTATCTTCTTTCTCGCGCTGCTGAAGGCCTGCTTCTGTAATGTCGTTGCTCCAAACATCCAGTGGCTCACTCAGACGATATTCAAAGTGATCTAAGAACTGGCCGGGCCCATACATTCCCTTTTCGAGGTCTGGCATACCCCAGCCATAAATGACGTCAGGTGTGCCTTCGGCCGCGGTCCAATTCGTGAAAGGCTGGCCATTTGCTCCAATGTGGCTAGCAGTCGTGTACATGACATCCTTAACTTGAATCGCTGTCATGCTGGGATAACGAGACTGAAGAACCGTGAAGGCGCCTGAAATTTGAGGATCGGAGGCTGATGTACCATTGAAACCAGTAGTAGTGAGTCTCCCGTTCTCCAAATCAGGTGTAACGTATGTCGTTCCAATTCCAGGATATGCCGTCGGACCTGCCATAGACCACCATTTAGCTAGACCCGCTTTACAATAGGTTGCCTGCATAAACTGGTCATTATCCCCTCGTGTTTGCATAACACCAACAGCGTTAAGCCAGTTTTTCTCTGCTTCGGGATGGAAATATGGATACAACCCTTTCAAATAAGGGGTGCCTCTGTCTTGATTCCCCGCTGCCCAGGAAAGAATAACATTGGTTCCCTTCACAGCATCATAGGCTCCGTCAAGAAAACTAGGCTTATCCCCGTATTTGAGTTTGAAATACATGTATTCCCACTCAAAAGCGGACGGATTCGTTGAATATTGATCTGCTCCCGGGACATCGTTTAGCCCCAAGAAACTATAGTCCCCAGAGAACGTAACAGAGTACGCCGCAGAAGCTCTTTCATAGTTTCCACTTCCTGCTAGGAGCTCTGACATCTCATCTGGCGTAAGTCTGTGTCCACTAGAGCTATAAATCTTGGTGTTGGTACCGTAGGAATTATTGACCATGCCGCCACGATATTCTCCATTGCCAGCATTAACGGCATCTGCTAACGCCTTGTATCCTTTGAAGTAATAGTTATAATCCTGGAAAGGACCGTAATTATTATTGTCTGTTGCCCCTGTATTTCCGACTACCACATTTGCCTTGAACGCAACCCCGTGGCCATATTCTCCGTTCCTTTCTGCTCCGATCACGCCTGTAACTTGAGTTCCATGAGCATCATTTAAGCCTAGGGTGTAGTCTCCTTTCACATCGAACTCTTCACCTTCAGTGAACGGCTGTCCTTTCGCTGCTGTGGGAGCAACTCCCTTTTGAATGGTTGCATATATGCTTTGAGGGTAGCGATTTCCACTAGAACCGTAAACCCCTGTAACGTGAGTAGCCGTGATGCGAGGGGTATCTAAATCTGGGTTTCCAAGCCATGCCCCTGAGTCCATAACTCCTGTCGTGGTATTTTGACCGTAAAAACCTAGGGCGTAAGCCGAAGAAGCGTTCATTGCCCCCAAACCCCAGTTGTAGTTATACTCCGCTGTCTCCCATGACGCCTTATCACCTAAGGTGCCTGTCTCTAC
Source organism: uncultured Sutterella sp. (assembly GCA_900554375.1). GTDB lineage: Bacteria > Pseudomonadota > Gammaproteobacteria > Burkholderiales > Burkholderiaceae_F > Parasutterella. The sequence goes on along the minus strand of USHK01000079.1, from coordinate 202 downwards.
GTATGCTGCAGAAACTAAACCGCTAGTAGCCAAAAGAACAGTTGCAACACTCAGACTTACAGAAGCCTTTGACCTTTTGCCGTGAGAACATTGGATCTCACTGGTCGTGACAAAAGATTGCCGTACATCACTCCAAATAGCCTTAAAAGCTTTATTCCTGTCTCTTATACACATCTGACGCTGCCGACGACTCCTTACGTGT
>USHK01000078.1 GCA_900554375.1 uncultured Sutterella sp. | reverse complement strand
AGATTCATGAGCGTCTCGTGGGCTCGGAGATGTGTATAAGAGACAGCTTCTAAAGAAAACCCTTTGCGGGGCGCTTCCGGGTGCCCTGCAAAGAATTCCAAACACTAGAAAAAGGTACTCATATGCAAACAGTCCAACAAAATCCGAACACCAAAAAATGCGCGGAGATTCTTTCCCGAGACACCGCCAAAGCAATGGTTTTATCCCGCTACGGCTCAACTCCTGAAGACGCAAAAAAATGGGGTTATGTCAAAAACACTTGGGAGGATCAGCAGTTCCAGGACGCAAGGTTTAAGGCCTTTGTCGAAAAAGCAATGCAGGGCGATCCTTGGGAGGGCCACAATGGCAGAGACGCTTTTTGACAAATATGCGCAAGACTGCGCGAACAAACTGGCTGAACAAATAGAAGCCGGGAAAGCACCCTGGTTAATGGGAGGCACCATCCCTGACTATCCGGTTGACGCCATTAGCGGAAAACCGCTGGCCGGTATTACCGCCTTGCAGCTGCTGATGAAAGAAAAGAGCGCCGGATTTTCCGACAACCGATGGATCACAGAGCCTCAGATTGCTGCGCTCGGAGGGAAAATCTCCAAAGGAGCCCGAGGCATACCGAGCGTTGTCTGGACAGAAACAACAGAGGGAAAACAGACCCAAACCAAAATTCCGACAACCTACTACAACGTTGAGCAGTGTGAAAACCTCTCTCGACTGCCGCCTCTTTCTCCCTATAACCATAACCCCCGCGACCTGATGTCGGATATCTGCGCAGGCTTTGGCCTCAAAACAACGCACGAATATGGCAACCCGAGCGCTTATGTCAATAAAAAAAGAGAACTGATTTTAGGAAATTCCTCTGTTTATGATCCGAGCGGGAAAAACTACGATAAAGAGCGCTTAAACGCGGCCCTCGACGGCATCCGGGCCGTTACGGATTTCGTCAATGACCAAAAACATCAGGATCTTGCCAAACAGCCCGAAGACGTCAATGAACTTGCACTCCGAGAAAAATTAGCCCGGACATTCATGCAGTCTTATGCGGGAAACAGATTCCCGATCCTCGACAAGGACGCCGAACAAGCCGAAAACAAAAACCTTGCGGATTTTATTCGCAAACAACCCTCCTCGCTTTTTACTGCGGCTGCGGACGCCTCGCGTCTGGTTGACCGAATCATGGAAATTAGCGAGCGAAGCTATATTTTGTTCGACTACGAGCGTCAGGACGCTTTCATTTTGAAAGCCGGAGAATGCAGAAGTTACCTCGCCAAAGAGTTTTCCAAACTCAGCCTCTCGGGGAGTCTCTTAAACGACAGCGAAGTTCGTGAATTAAAGGATTCTCTTTTCAAACAAGGCTATTTCTCCCCATACAGCTGCAATATCAATATTTTGAATCCCGCTGTGCAAGAGAACCTGTGCAGCCAATTAAATCACTGCGGTTTTCAGTTTGTTGAGAATCGAAATAGGGATAATTTCTTATCGCCCTACGATGCAGACATACTTTTGGCTGCTCAATCCAGAAGCGCCATGATGGGAGAAAGGGTTCAGAAAGCGATTTTAGAATCGGATCTTCCACCCGTTTCGACAGATAAAAGAAAGTGGCTGGAAACAAAAGTCAGTGATCGTCAGCTCTCCCAAGATGAAAATGATTTTGTTGCAGCCGCCAATAAAACCTGGAATGAAATTGCCTATCAGAGAAGGACTGCCGATAAAGATTTCTTTTCTCTCAAGCACTGCTGGGTGGTTGATTTCGATACCGATACGGTCAGAAAAGCGACACTTAAAGACGCTGTCGGGAAAGCGGCAGATATGGCTGACACTTGGATGGAAAAAGATCATAACTATGGTTCCTCCGTCAGAAGTCCCATCAGAGAAGCATGTCGGGAACTTTTCAACGCACAAAAAGACTCTTCCGAGTATGACGACCTGTTCGGCAGAGTGAAAGCTGAAAAAGAACTTTCTTTCTGCGACCGGATTCTCAATCCGGCCAGAGACTCGGACGGAAGAGGAAATATTGTTCTGCGGGACTTAAACCACAAAGGCTTAGTCATTTGCAGCGACCCTCGGACGCTGCCGGAGGTCTGCTCCTGGGGACCGGAAACTCTGAAAACGCAATGCGCGGAAGTTTTGAAAAAAGAAGGCTTAAGTTTTGAAGCAATTGAAACGCTGGGAAAAAATGAGCCGGATTACAAAAAGCAGGACCACTTCAATGATTTTTGCAATGCGCAGAAATCGTTCTATTCGATTGAGAGCAAACGGAGAGAAACCGAAGAACTGAATTTAATGAGAAAAACCTTTTCCGACCCAAGCCCGGAAAAAGTTGAGGCGATTAAGGCAGCCGCCAGAGAGCAGATCCGCGCAATGAGACTTTCTCCGAAATTAGATCAGCAAAGAGGGATGACGCAGCAGTCAAGCGCTTCTGACCGTGAAACAAATCGAACGCAGCAAGCACCGGAGCGATAACCATGGCCTGGAAAAAGATGACTAAAAGTTCCGTCTTAAAAAGACAACAGGCAGAGACGATGTTTGCCGAAGGCTTCGGGCCTCACAAAGTCTCAAAGTCTTTGAAGGTGAATTTTCACACGGTGCGTGATTGGCAAACCGCGTTTATTGCCAAACGGGAATGCAGAAATCAGGGCAATACGTTAATTAACCGCACGCTTGCCATGAACCTATTTAGCTGCGGCTACGGGTACAGAACCGTCAGCCGGGTCTTACGGCTTTCCAGCATTTGGCTCAGTCGTGATTGGGCCAGGCAGCATCGCAAGCTTTCAATCATGCAAGCAAGGAAAAATAAGAGGAGCAAAAAATAATGGACAAGAAGATAGCTCTACCTCTTTGCCTTGGCGAGCAGTTCCGAATGACTTCCGGTTCTAGCCAACCTGAGCAAAGGGTATTCAACTTTATAGATGAGAAGCCAATCGGGACGGATATGCAGTTCGCGATATCCCTTCCAATTGCCGCTCAAACTATGGTCTCTGAATTGGACCGGAATCTCAACTTCCTTAAGAAGCATGTCAATTGCTTCAGAAAGAAGTTCCATCCTCTTTCCTTGTGCTTCCATTTTTTTAACGTCTTTCAAAAAAAGACTCGAGGCATCGATGCTCAGCATTCTTTATCCACTGCCGAGAGCAATTCTTGGAAATTGGAAAACTTCTTCCCTTTTCCTTCCTCCAGCTCATTCATCGCTTCAATAGTCTCCTTGTTAGGGACGTATGTACTAAAAGGAATGTCTCGCTCATTGACCAGTTTGGTCAAGGTCATTCGCACCAAGTCGGATATAGAAAGACCCATTGCGGAGAGAATTTCGCTGGCTTCCAGTTTCAATTCTTTGTCGAGTCGAACCCGGATAAAAGAATCTGCGGTACTCATAAAAGCTCCTTTTAAAGAATGCCTACATTGTAGCACCAATATAAAAAAACTAGTCTTCGGATTTCTTGCGCTGCTGCCGCTTTTTTGTCAGGCCGATGACTTCGGAGAATTAGCCAAACGCTGTGCCCCGTCTGTCGCAGAGGATACGCTGAGAGCCATTGTCAAGACCGAGTCCGGTTTTAATCCTTATGCCATCGGAGTGGTTAACGGCAAAGTTAAGCAGCCAAGGGCCTACCACGAAGCAATGAGCACCATTGCCGAGCTGGAGCTTTCCGGCGCGGATTATTCCGTCGGATTAGCACAAATCAATCGAAAAAATATCTCAAAGTACGGAATTAGCGCTTCTCAAGCTCTGGACGCCTGTACCAATCTGAAGGTGGCCTCTCGGATCTTAAGCGCGTGTTTTAAGTCTGCAAAACAGTCCCCCGCATCTGATGGAAAGGCTCTCCACGATGCGTTGAGCTGTTACTACAGCGGCAATTTCAAGACCGGATATCGACACGGATATGTAGACAAAGTCCGAAGCAATGCCGGGCTCTCGCCGCTCTCCGTGCCCTCGATTCGTGAAGTGGAAACATCTAAACCCCAACAATCTTTAATTGCCGAAGGAGTCCCCGGCAAATCAAGCGGACTCATTTTTTAAGGAAATCAAAATGAAAAATAAAGTTTTAACCTCTCTTCTCTTTTACTTTTTCCTCGGTGCAGAGGCATTTGCAGCTTCCGGGACAGGCGGCGGTGATTTTCTTGCCACGCTAAACACTGTGCAAAACTGGGTAAAGGCCGCTTCCGTTGTTCTTGCCTTCATCTTGATTGTTATCGGCGGCCTACGAATCGGTAACGGAGAAGAGAAAGCAACCACTGCCGGTGCCCGCCTTCTATGCGCCGGAGTGTTTATCGGATGTGCCGGTTGGTTTGTTTCCAATTTGATTCCCTACTAATAAATAAAGAAGAAAAGCATGTATCCCGAACCTATTTACAAGGCTTTGGCAAGACAACCGCTGTACTTGGGAATTCCGTTGATTCCGCTTCTTTTGGTCGGAATAACGGGCTTCTCATTGGCTCTGCTTATTTATATGCCTGCGGTTGTTTTCGTATTTCTCATTTTGTACGTCATGAGATCGCTTTGCGAAAAGGACGAGCAGCTCTTTCATCAGCTCTATTTGTACTGGCTCCTTAACTATAAGAGTTTTCCAAATAGAGCTTACTGGAAGTCAGTCATCTCGTTTGCGCCCAATGTCAAAGAAAAAGAGATACCGCTCCTCATCAGTCGGGCAGATCAAACCTTTTTAGCCTCAAAGGAGCTAAATCAACATGATTAAAAAACTCAAAGACTTTTGGCAGTCTGAAAAAAGTATCAGTGCTCTGATCCCCTTTTCCTCAGTTGTAGCGCCCGGAGTTGTCATCGGGCGCAACGGGGAGTTGATGGCCACCCTCCATTTGGAAGGAATCACGTTCGAGACCCAAAGTCAGGAAGCTTTGGAGATTGCCTGCCGGCAATTGAACAATTTCTATTGCACGGTCGCAAAAAACAATCGAATTATTCAAGTTCATCGAGTCAGCAGACCGATCACAGAACAGCTGACAGCGCCTGAAGCGGGAATTGCCAGAGAATTTGCTCTCAAATACAACCGCCAAATGGGGCAAACCACCCTATTTACCACGGAGTTGTATTTAACTTTAATTGAACGAGCATCCGTCGAACCTCACAAACGCAAATTTTCAGAATTTAAGGAAGAGTTCGAAGAGCGGATGACAATGTTTGAGGCTCTGCTTGAGTCACTGCAATCGAATTTTGCGATGTACCGGCCTACAAGGCTCTCTGAGTATGAAGAAAACGGCGTTCTATACTCTGATCTTCTTAGTTTTTACAACTTTCTAATTACCGGCAGCTGGCAAAAAATCAGACTGCCGGAGGGACCCTTGTTTGAGGCCCTCGGCAACACCCGGGTATTTGTCGGCGGCGACACTCTCCAATTTCAAGGTGCCTTCGGCAATACCTATGCGCAAAGCATAGAATTCTTAGATTACAGCAGCGTCACACATTGCAAAGTTCTTGACGAACTGTTCTACCCCGAAAAGCAGCAGGACGGAACAGAACCCTATTCCTACGTTGAAACCCAAACCTTTGGGTTCATAGGAAAAAACGAGGCAATGTCAAAGATCAAAAAAAGACGCAACAACTTTCTAACCGTTGGCGACGCAGCCGCCTCTCAAATCGAACAACTTTCCGAAGCACTCGATCGAGTTCAAGGGGGAGGTTTAGCTTTTGGTGAATATTCATACTCTCTTTTGATTTTCGGAGACAAGAACACCGTTTCAAAAAATACCCGGAATGCGCTTTCCATCCTGAGCAATGCCGGGTTCAAGCCGATTATCGGAACTTTTTGTCTCTCAGCTGCTTGGGCTCATCAAATTCCGGGAAACATTCGCTTCAGACCGAGATATGTTCTTCTCTCGACTATGAATTTTGCTCACCTTGCCCCTTTTCACAATTTTCCATATGGGAAAAAAGACGGAAACCCCTGGGGAGAAGCGCTTTGCTTATTAAAAACGCCCAGTAACCAGCCGTTCTTCTTCAATTTCCATGTCACGCCCGAGCGATCTAATTCGTTTGATAAAAGAGAAAACGGCCATACGTTGATTTTAGGGAAATCCGGTTCGGGAAAGACCGTTCTCTTAACCACGCTGCTTTATCTGGCGCAAAAGTATCGAGACGCCGCACACGCTCTTACCTGCATCTTCTTTGACTTCAGCCGCGGTGCTGAGGTCGCCATCAGGGCGATGGGCGGCGGTTACCTCACGATTGAAAGCGGGAAAAACTCTCATTTCAATCCTTTTTGGCTGGAACCTACGAGCTGTCTCTTATACACATCTCCGAGCCCACGAGACGCTCATGAATCTCGT
>USHK01000077.1 GCA_900554375.1 uncultured Sutterella sp. | reverse complement strand
GTCCGATCTGGCCCTTGGTCAGCAGCTCGTCAACTTCTTCCGGTGCAAAAGTCCTGCCACCCGGGTGTTTCGGAATGCTGTAATCGCATGAGGTGCACGCAAAGCGCCGATAGTTTTCGACAATCTTTCCGCCGCACTTCGGACACGGGGCTTTGAGGGTAGCCGGGTTGCTCAGTGGGACGGTGTCGGCGCCGTAGCTTTTTGCCTGATCCACAATACTGCGGGTCAGATCACCGATTTCTTTCATAAAGTCTTTGCGGGAAAGCTGTCCCTTTTCGATCTGGGACAGTTTGTATTCCCACTCGCCGGTGAGTTCGGTCTCTGAAAGCGTTTCGATGTTCAGTCCTTTTAGGAGGGTAAGAAGCTGAGAGGCCTTGGCCGTCGGGATCAGCTCACGCCCTTCACGAATCAAGTAGCTTTGAGCGATAAGTCCTTCGATGATTGCTGCGCGTGTGGCCGGAGTTCCGATGCCTTTCTCGGACATTGCGTCACGAAGTTCGGCTTCTTCCACAGTCTTTCCTGCGTTTTCCATTGCACTCAGCAATGAAGCTTCCGTGTATCGGGCCGGAGGTTTAGTTGCAAGTCCCAAGGCATCCGATTTGACGGTCAGCGGTGTTTCACCCTTGACAACGGGAACTAATTCGCTTCCGGAATCCTCGCTTGTGCGGCCGTATACTTCTAGCCAGCCGGGATTCTGCATCACTTTTCCTTCGCTCACGAAATGGTAGCTCTCAACAACAGTCGTGCGCGTCGTATTTAGAAATTGAGCCGGCGGATAGAAAACAGCGATAAAACGTTTCGTTACTAGGTCATAAATCTTCTGTTCTACTTCTGACAAAGTTCCTTTGGGCATTTGGCCGGTCGGAATGATGGCGAAGTGATCACTGATTTTGGCGTTATTGAAGATCTTTTTGGTAAATACGACGTAGTTTTCCTCCAGGGCTTTCTGAGCGAACTTGCCGAGGGAGGAAGTCTGTGCAATGACACTCAAAATCTCTTTAACCGTTGGAAGGTAATCTTCCGGTAGCGCGCGGGCATCCGTACGAGGGTAAGTCAGCAATTTGTGTTTTTCGTAAAGAGCCTGAGCAATTGAAAGCGTTGTCTTGGCAGAGAAGCCGAAACGGGAGTTGGCCTCGCGCTGAAGCGTCGTCAAATCATATAACGCAGGGCAGGAAGAAGTAGAGGGTTTGGAAGCCTCGTTAACCGTGCCTTTTTTTCCTCTGACGGCATCGGCAATTTTCTGTGCTTCCTCGGCAGACCATAGTCTTTCTGCGTTTAAGTCAGAATCAGAACTCTTTTTAAAGTCGGGATCAAAATATTTACCTTCGTATACGCCCGCATTGACTTTGAAGTCGGCATGGACCTCCCAGTAATCACGGGGAATAAAGCTTCTGATCTTTTCTTCGCGGTTAACTACGAGGGCAAGCGTCGGGGTCTGAACTCTACCGACGGTCGTAAGGAAAAAGCCGCCGTCTTTACTATTGAAGGCCGTCATGGCACGAGTACCGTTGATGCCTACCAGCCAATCGGCTTCTGACCGGCTCTTGGCGGCGTCCGCCAAGGGCTGCATCTGTGCGTCACTGCGCAGGTGCTTGAAAGCATCCAGGATGGCACTTTTTGTCATGGACTGTAGCCAAAGACGATAGATCGGCTTCTTATTTTTCGCAGCCTCCATGATATAGCGGAAGATCAATTCCCCTTCACGTCCCGCATCACAAGCGTTTATGACTTTATCGACCTCTTTACTCTTGAGAAGTTTTTTCAGGCCGTTTAACTTGGTCTCTGACTTCTTAATCGGAGCAAGATCAAAGTGAGAGGGGATCACCGGGAGGTTGGCAAAGCTCCATTTGCCTCTTTTTACTTCATACTCTGCCGGTTCCTTGAGCTCAAGCAGGTGACCCACTGCGGAAGCAACAATATAAGAATCTCCTTCGTAGTGGTCTCCGACTTTCTTTAAGCCGCCGATAGCCCGTGCGATGTCTCCTGCAACTGAGGGTTTTTCGGCAATGACAAGTGTTTTGCCCATTTTTAATCCATTAATTATGTACTTAAGTCTTTTTTTAAATTAGCACTTTTTCAAAGAAGCGGTGATTCCTTTTCCGTTAATCAACATGTAACAGGTGTTTTAGTGCGTATATAAGTAATTTCCGTGACGAGTATCATTAAAGATTTACAGACAATAAAGTGATTTTTGGAGCATAACGTTGGCGTTACTTCCGATTCTTAAATATCCTGATCCTCGTCTTGCCACGAAGGCAACTGCGGTGACGGAGTTTGACGACAAACTCAAGCAGCTTGCCGCCGATATGGCCGAAACTATGTATAAAGCTCCCGGCGTAGGTCTTGCTGCTACACAGGTTGACAGACACATACGATTAATCGTGATCGATATTACCGAAGAAAAAAACGATCTTAAAGTTTTAGTCAATCCGGAGCTGGTTGAGTCCAGTAAGGAGACTAAGCCGTGGGAAGAGGGCTGCTTATCCGTGCCCGGCATTTATGATAAGGTGACTCGTCCGGCAAAAGTAAAAGTCAAGGCTCAGGATCTCGAAGGCAACTTTTTTGAATTGGAATGCGACGGACTGCTGGCCGTCTGTGTTCAGCACGAAATGGATCACTTGGAAGGGACGGTCTTCGTAGACCACCTGAGCATGCTTAAGAAACAGCGCATTCGTCACAAAATTCGTAAGATGCGTTTGGAAGAGGAACGAGCGGCCAAGGAAGAAGTCTAATCTAGGCTTCTGCCTGCCAAACATGAGAGGCAATCGATTTGGTAATTGTCTCGAAGTGAATCGGCGGAAGGTCATGTCCCATACGCGGCAAGGCCAGAAATTTAGATTTTGGAATGAGGTCGGCAACTTCTTTTCCTGCTGCGAGCGGGAGAAGAGGGTCGTCCTCTCCGTGAATAACCAATGTCGGCGCTGTGATACGTGCGATATCGCCTGAGCGGTCTCCGCTCGCAAGAATTGCCAGAAGCTGTCGTTCTCCGGCAGTTTGATCAATTTCATAGCGACTCATCTCATGGAGTAGCTCGTGCTTTTCCTGAGCTGTGTATTCGTAGCTCGGGCTTTTCAAAGTCATAAATACTTTTTCTAGGTGCTTCTCCCTTCCCTCTTCGGTGGACAGATCGCTCGAGTGCATCAAGATTGAATAAATCGCGCGCAGTTTTCCGAATCCTGTTCTCGGATTGCCTGAGGCCGACATAATGGAAGTAAGGGATGCCACTCGGGATGGTCGGATCGATGCAAGGGTTTGACCAATCATTCCTCCCATCGAGGCTCCTACAACATGCGCTCTCTGGAGCCCTAATGCGTCCAGCAGATGTACCAAGTCGAGGGCCATATCTTCCAGGAGATAGGGTGCTTGGACCGGCAGACGAAGAAGTGTTCTGCCGATGGCAGCAGGAACGGACATCGACGTTTTCAAATGAGAAAAATGCTCAGATAAGCCTGCGTCTCGGTTATCAACGGTGATGACGCGAAGGCTTTTTTCCAGGAGCATGGAAATAAAGCTCCGAGGCCAGCCTGCCGCCGGCATTCCCAGTCCCATGATCAAAAGGACAGCCGGAAGCTGTTTATCGCCGAATACCTCGTAGTGAAAGCGTCCCGTTTTTAAGTGAGCAAAAGGCATGAGCAAACCACCGAAAATAGTCAGATCTGATTATGAAACAATCGGCTCCGTCATTACAATTTCAATTCTGATTCGGGTTAAGAGGACAAGATGAGAATTATTTTTGCAGGAACGCCGGAGTTTGCGGCTAAAGCTTTAGAGGCATTAATTCAGAGCGAACATGAAGTTGTGATGGTTTTATCGCAGCCGGACCGACCCGCAGGCCGCGGCCGAAAGCTGAAAGAAAGTGCCGTAAAGGCACTTGCCAAGCAACATAATATTCCCGTTTACACTCCGCTCTCTCTCAAAGTTGAAAAAGGCGGAGAGGAAACAGCTGAAGTTCTCAAAAAGATGCAGGAGGCAAAAGCGGACGTTCTCGTCGTTGCTGCTTACGGTCTTATCGTTCCTCAGTTTGTTCTCGACATTCCATCGGGTGTTCTGCCTCAGAAGTTTCCGACGCTAAAAGCCGTAAACATTCACGGCAGTCTCCTTCCGGAGTGGCGGGGTGCAGCCCCTATTGCGCGAGCCATTGAGCGTGGAGATAAGGAGACGGGCATTACATTGATGCAGATGGATGCAGGACTCGATACCGGGCCCATGCTGATGAAGCGTTCCGTTGAAATTACATCTGAGGATACGGCGGGCGCACTTACAGAGACGCTTTCTCGGCTCGGAGCCGAGATGCTGATCGCGTATTTGAAGGAGCCTGAAGCTTATCCGCCGATTCCTCAGCCTGAAGGCGCAACCTACGCTTCTAAGCTCTCCAAAGCGGAAGGCAAGATTGAATGGACGGCGTCTGCCGATAAGACTGCCGATAAGATCAGAGCTTTTAATCCTGTTCCGGGCTGCTTCTGCGCCTGCGGCGAGGAAGTACTTAAGGTTTGGATGGCCTTTGCCGAGCGGGGAAAGAAAACCAACGAAGTCCCGGGCACAGTCATTGAAAGCAGCGCGAAAGGAATTCTAGTTGCCTGCGGTGAGGGTTCGGTTTTGCGCATTACTCGTCTGCAGAGGCCAGGCGGAAAACAGCTGGATGTTCGAGACTTCATTGCCGGCCACGCTTTTTCCAAAGGAGAAGTTCTTAAATGAGTTCTGCCGCCCTAGCCGTCACTCTTACGCAGACGATTCCGCTTTGGATCGGAGTTAAAAAGGGTCTTTCGATAGAGAAGGTGCTCGAAGGGTTGCCGAAAGACTCCGAAAATCGGAGCGCCTGCCAAAGCGTTCTGTATACAGCAGTACGCAAGAGAGCTCTGCTGCAAAAGCTTTCTTCGGATCTCATTTCCCGCGCGCCGGCAGACGATGTATTGGCGCTCATTGAGCTTGCTCTCGCCCTCTTGAGCGAGGGAAAAGAAAAGCCCTTTACCGTCGTTAATGAAGCGGTGGCAGCGGCGAAGCATTCCCGCAAAATGATGAAGGCTGCCAATTTCGTTAATGCGATTTTGAGACGATTCGGTCGAGAAAAGGCTCAACTTTTAGCGAGAGCCGAAAAGCAGCCGACAGTTCGTTTCAATGCACCCGATTGGTGGATTCGTCGCTACGAAGCTGTGTTCGGTGCGCAAACGGCTGAAATATTTGCGCTCCAGCAAAAGCATCCGCCGATGACGCTTCGCGTCAATACGGCAAAGACTTCTTTGGAAAAAGCTCAAGTCAAGTTGGAAAAGGCTGGAATTCCGACTGAACGAGTAGGAAAGTTCGGTTTGATTCTTCTGTCTCCAAGGCCGGTGAAAGACGTTCCCGGTTTTCTTGAAGGAGAGGTCTCGGTGCAGGATGCCGGGAGTCAGTTAGCAGCTGAACTGCTCGGTGCTAAGAAAGGAATGCGTGTCTTGGATGCCTGCGCGGCACCCGGGGGTAAGACGGCTCATATCTTGGAACTGGCAGACGTTGATATGACAGCGCTTGAGATAGATCCCAAGCGTGCGTCTCGAATCACCGAAAATCTTGATCGACTGGGGTTAAAGGCAAAAGTGACGGTGGCTGACGCAGGGGACCCTACACAATGGTGGGACGGCCGTCCTTTTGAAAGGATTTTGCTTGATGCTCCCTGCACCGCCTCGGGAATCGTGAGAAGACATCCCGATATTCCCTGGTCAAGGAAGCCCGAAGATATTGCTAAACTTGCGCGGACTCAAGGGAAGCTTCTGGAAACCATGTGGCCCCTCTTAGCAAATAATGGCAGAATTCTATATGCCGTCTGCTCGGTTTTCCCCGAAGAGGGACCTCGCGGAATCGAGGCATTTTGCGCTCGACATCCTGATGCTAAGCTGATTCCGATCGGACCGGAAGGCGAAAAACTTTTATCGCTTGCCCCAGCTAATGACGCCGAGATTCAGGATTCTTTTTGGCCTGCCACGCATGACGGATTCTTTTACGCATTACTTGAGAAAATTTGATGTCCTTTAAGAAACTGCTTGCGATAACTCTCCTGGCGATGAGCACCTCATTCAGTGTTCTGGCGTCGGACGTTGTTGTACCCGTTGACCCGATCATCGAAGGACAGGAGGTGCCGGCCAAGGGTCTGTATTTCAGCAGCAGTTTTGAATTCGAGCTCAGCTCCGAGGTTGAGGATGTTCTCCAGCGCGGGATCACGCTTTATTTTGTAATCGAGGTAGAAGTGGAGAAGAAGCGCTGGTATTGGTTTGATCGCCCTATTTGCGGAATCAAAGAGCCCATCCGCCTGAGCTTTAATCCGCTTACGCGCAGCTATCGTGT
>USHK01000076.1 GCA_900554375.1 uncultured Sutterella sp. | reverse complement strand
GCCTGTGCAGCCGACTGCGTAGCCGCAACGTCTTCCCTGCCGATTTCGGAACTCTATTGGTGTGCGGGCTGTCACGGCGGCATCTTCCCGTTAACCGGATGGGTCGGCTCTCATGTGCATTTTCCGCAGGCCTCTTCCCTTCTGGTAGCACGCTTTACCATGAAGCTCCACCGATCCGGCCTCCAATGGGCTGCTTACGGAGAAAAGGGCCAGTGCGGTCCCTATCTTGAACCGATCATGGATAAACGCGTCTACCGCACTCAGATGATGTATCCGGCGCGAACCACAGGTAAGCGCGACGGACGATGTTGCTATCCCATGGGTGCGTCAACTTCTCTTTGGCATTCCGGTAAAACTTGGGCTTCCGGCGGAGAGGACGCGGCTTATCTCATCTACCGTAAGCGAGACTGCTGCCAAGGCGCAGGCATCCAGCCGAGTTAAATTTGAAATAGTCATACTTTTTCAAACTCTATTTTTTGAAAAACGCTTACTTTTTCAATTACTAATACTCCTTTACCCTTTAATGATCAAAAACTTTTGAATTAAACGTACTAATTCAAAATCCTGTTTATGAATAAACCATACTTTTTCAAATTTCTCCTAAGTGCGTTGCTTTCTTTACCGCTTGTCGGTTTTACGGCCTCAGAGCCTTGGACGATCGAAGACGTGCTCGAAGCTTCTTCTCATCTATCCGATCAGATGAAAGACCCGGCGGCTTCCGCACAAAAGCCGCTTCCTCATGCTTTCGTTGCCGTTTCGCTGTCAATGCCTCAGGCCTCTCTGGAGCGTTTAGCTCAAGATGCTAAAGATGCCGGAATCCCTTTGGTCTTCCGGGGCGTGACGCCTTCCGAAAATCAGGGTAAAGCTAAATTGCCGCTGCTTAATCCTCTGTCGCTTGCGGCCTTTCAGCCCTTAATCGATGCCGGCGCTGATGTTCAGCTCCATCCGGAACTCTTCAGCGAATTCAATATTCGTCAGGTTCCCGCTTTAATCATCAAAGAAGAAGCTCCTGTTCCTTCCGACGCCTGCGCAGGAAGTAAAAAAGCTGTCATTGTTCCGGGCGACGTAACGTTGGGCTATGCCTTGGATCGTTTAACGGACAGAACGGATTCCATCGGCGAAGCCGCACGCACTTTTCGCGCAAAACTTGGGAACCGTCCATAATGCCGTCTCGCATTCCTCATTGCTTAATCTGCTCTGCGCTTGTCATGTGCGTAAGCACTCAGGCTTGGGCTTACGACAAACAATCTGCGATGGATGCCGCTAAAGAAGAAGCCGCTAAGCTTTCCATTAAAGACATTCTCACCGAGGGCTCTGCTTCCGGCACCGTCCCTCAATACGGCGCGGATGTCTCCGAACTTAAAGATCTGTTTGCCAAAGGACAAGGCAATCTCCTGACACCCGGCTCTTCTAAGGCCGACGGATGTTTGTCGCAAACTTCTATGGACTGCCGCGCAGTTCAGGTGATTTACGACACACATTCCCGTCCGGGTTGGGATGAATCCGACTTCGACCATATCCTGGCTGATCGAGATCATCTCTTAAATAAACTGCCCGAGCTTCCGTCAAACGGAGAAGAAATCTGCGAAACCATCACCACAACGCGTCTGCCCCAGACAGACTTCGCCGTCTGCGAAGAAACCACTGTGGGGAGCACCACTCAGTCCTGCTTTGAAGGCTGGACGGAAAAGCTCGACGTCTCAACGCTCTTTGAATGTATTGCCCGAACCGGTAAAAAACTGACCGTCGAGTGTCTGGCCGATTACAACGAAACAAGCCAGGACTACACATGCCTTCACGCCCCGCTTCAAACTTGCCACACAGGAGAAACCGTCCGAATCGAAAGCACGTATCAGTATCGCTGTAAAACTCAGCAGTTCACACAAAATACCTATCGCTGCAACCGCTATTTGGAAGTCGTCGGCTACACAGGGTGCGAGATCGGAAAATTCTTTGAAGCCGCTTCCGAGACTTCTTCCTCTTTAGGTAAGGACTCCTGCAACGGGGGAGACGTCATTGAACTCAAGTATCAGTGTTCTAACGACCTTATCCCAAAACTTCGTATAGAAACCAACGTTAAAAATTCCGCTAACTTCGGTTTTGATATACAGGCGCAAGACTTTCAGAGCGAGCATTACTTCTCCAACTGCAAAGGCGTCTGGACGGGACAAACTCGCTGCACCGGCGTGAACTGCACCGTAGAGATCAAGATGGATATCTACACTCGTCCCGGCAAATGGGATTATTCGGGGTCCATCTCCAAGCGATTTTCATTTCAGAAAAACGCGCTTGACGTCTCTTTAGATAAATGGCGAACCTCGTGCGTCAGCGCCGACGGCAAAGTCGTGGAGTTTGAGTCATGATTCATCGCCCTTTAATTCTCCTTCTTCCCTTTGTGATGCTGTTGACTTGCGCCTCTGTACGCGCAGCCTGCACGGACGGCCCGGAAGTTTGCGTCGACGGCCCGGGTTCCAAATTTATTAACGGCGTGGAAGTTTGGCGCGAATGCTGGAACTATCAGACCACGCGTCACTGCACGGAGTCTTCAACCGTTGATTACTGCAAAGGCCTTCAAAACACGCCCGGTTGCCGTCAGACAAAAGCTGAATGCTTAAGTTACGATCTCACCGGCACGTGTATGTCCTGGAACAGCACTTATGCTTGTTCGGAAGAAGCCAAAGATACCGAAAACATCGAAATCTTGGATTTTTCTCATACCGTCATTTCCGGCACGGATACCTCCTCATGCTCAAGCTTCTTAGACAATCCTGACTGCTACATCGCAGAAGAAAAATGTGTCGAAGGCCCGGAAACCCGCATCATTAATGGCGTCGCGGTTTATAAAGAATGCTGGAGAAAAGAATTGGCTTTTGCCTGCGCCGCATCAGGCGCTTCCAACAGCTGCCAGGTTCTCGCATCTAAAGGCTGTCAGCCCGTCGGAGAAAAAGTCTGCGAAAGAATCGGTGCCGACGGGGCATGTGCTCAATACTCGCAGAAATTCCACTGCGTCAATACCGATCCGATTGAAGGCGACGACATTACCCCTGAAGGCACACCGGCTAAACCGGGCTTTGATCTTTTGGCCTGTAAAACCGCAACGGAGGGCATGACCTGCAAAGCGGCAAGCTATACCTGCATGCAGCAAAACGACAAAGGGGAATGCATCCAGCGCAAATACATCTATAACTGCACCCAGTCCCTTAACGAAAACGCCTGCGAAGCCTTAGAAAAGCTCCCTGAATGCGAAGTCCGCAAATCCACCTGCATCGAACGCGACGGCCCGAAGTGCCTGGCTTATAAAAAGGAAATCTTCTGTCGGGGCGACTCCGAAATCTCCGCCCCCGGCGCCGACATCATCGATTCCAACATTGTTATCGGAGGAATTGAACCCTCGGATACCTGCCTCCCTCTTAAAGATCATCCGGCCTGCACGGTACTTCGAACCGAATGCGTCGAAGGCCCGGCAGAAAAGATCATCAACGGTGTCCCTGTCTATAAAGACTGCTGGAAGTATGAACACACTTATGTCTGCAGCGCCGGAACCGGCGGCTCCGGAGAGACGAAGAATGACTGCGGAAAATTTGAAGCTGATAAAGACTGCGTCAAAGTCTCTTCCGAGTGCATTGCCGTCAATGATGACGGCAAATGCCTAACGACCGCCCACACTTACCGCTGTCAGGAAAAAGAAGGCTCCGTCGTCACGGAAACCATTTGCCGACCCGCGGAATGCTTGGACGGTATTTGCGACGGTGCGGGCGACCCGGCTGATTCCGATTTCTCTAAAGTGATCACGATGCTCGAGACCGCTCGCCAAGGCGCGCTTTACGGCGACTACGACAACGGCCGCTTCTTTAACGGAGAAGTCGATGAATGCTCTAAGAAGGTCTTGGGCTTTTCCTGCTGCGACACCAAGGTTAAAGCCGGAACCGCCAATTCGTCAGCGTTCGGCAAAGCGATGAGCTTTGCCGGAGACCTCACGGTAGAAACCGTCAAATACATCGGAAGCCCTTACGTCTATGATGTCTTATCCGCCTCAGACGCCACCTCCGGCATCCTGAATATGCTTTACGGCGACGCGACAAGCGGCATCTACAACCCGTCGCTTTCTTTCTATGGTTTCGGAATGACGCTTCAAGGCGGTCAAATGTACTTCACGTTTGATCCGACCTCCTTTGCGTTGTCCGTTGCCGCCCAAATCGCATTGGACTATCTGCAGTGCGAACCTAAAGAGCAAACCTTAATGCTCAAGAAAGGCCAGAAGCTCTGCCACTATGTCGGAACTTACTGTTCTAAGAAGGTCGTGACCTGCGTCGAAAGAAAAGAAAGCTACTGCTGCTACAACTCTCCGCTTGCCCGCATCCTCCAGGAACAGGGGCGCACTCAGTTGGGCAAAGGCTGGGGCTCGGCGCAAAATCCTCAGTGTGAAGGTTTTACCCAGGACGAACTCGAACGTCTGGATTTTGACGCCATGGACTTGTCTGAGTTCGAAGCCTTAATCGTCCAAAAGAACGAACTCAATTCTGCTGCCGCCCAAGACCGAGGAACGACACACACGAAGAACCTCGTTGATAAAGACTTAGGCGCTTACGTCCCGCCCTCTGTCGGATCTTCTCATGTCGTGGATCCAAACTTCACTGGCTCGCCGACGGTCTCCAACCGTCCGTCTTCGCCTAAAGCTCCCTCTAAAAACTTAAAAACTAACGTCTAATTATGTGCAAAAGACCACAAAATCTTTGTCTGCTTTTATCTCTTGCTTTAACGCTGGCAGCGCCCTCGGCGCTTGCCGCCTCCTTTTGGGATGAAGACGTCTGGAACTCGGATGACCGCGGCTTTCTTTACTATCCGCCCAAAGAATTAAAGAAGAAAGCGCCGGATCCGAATGCGCCTAAAGATCTCTCTTTAATCCTCAATGCTGCAGAACTTAGAGCCGAATACACCAAACGTTTAGAGAACGCGACCTTTCTTCCGACGGAAGCGAACGTCTTAGCGTTCCAAGAAGTCAATCACTTCGTTCAAGAAAAAGCAGCCCTTTTTACCGACATAAACCGTCGTGTGTCTTGGCAGAACCCGCAGTTTGATTTCTCAACCTTTAACCCGGCTGCGAACTTTGCCCAAGTCTCTTTAAAAGAAGACAGAAACCAAACCCGTAAAGAACAGATCCCGCAGATTGCGCAAGACTGGGGGCTGATGTACTTCTATCGCTCCGACTGCCGTTTCTGTACTCTGCAGTCTCCGCTGGTTAAACAGCTCAAGGACTCGTTCGGTTTTGAAGTACTTGCCGTTTCTCTTGACGGTTCCTTTAATGATCATTTCCCGGACGCGCTGCCAGATAACGGCGTCTCAAAACTTCTAACCAACGGCTTGGGTCTCGATCGAGTGCCGGCGCTCTTCATGGTTAAACGCGATCAATCCGCTTCTTACTTAGTGTCTTCCGGGGTGCTTTCACTCGAAGACATGCTGAGCCGTATTCAAACCCTGGCTTTAAGCAAGCCCGGTGAGTCGCTTTTCGGGGGCGCTCAAGCCGCAAACTCTGTGCAAAAGACCACAAAATTTTCTGATTCTGACGCCTTTGTCGACTCTCCATTTACAGCGCGTGCCGTTCCTCCGCCCCTTTAATCCTCTTCTGCCATGACTCATAAATTCACTAAACTACTCTCCGCCCTGGCTTTAAGCACCTGTCTCTTCTCTGCTGACGCTTCCGCAGGCTTCATGAAAGACTTCTACTCTGCCGCGGGTTCCTACCAAGGCAACGTCACACCGGCAGGCGTCTACCAATCCTCAGGAATGAATACCGTCACCGGCGGCGGATTTGTCTATCGAGCCCCGCGCAAAGACTTCAACGCGTTTTACTTCACTCCGCCTTCGCTCTCAGCAGGCTGCGGAGGCATTGACTTATTCTTAGGAGCTTTCGGTATTCCTTCTCGAGAAGAATTCGTCGCTTTCTTACGCAACATCGGAACTGCGCTTCCCGGTTTAGCCTTCCAGCTTGCCCTTCAGTCCTTAGCCCCTGACCTCAATGAACAAGTCACGAGTTTCCGTGACATGATCCGTCAGTACACCAACATGTTCCAGGACTCCTGCACTACCGCACAAAATCTCTTAAAGATGAGCGGCGCGGAACAATGGATTCAAAAGACCGGTTTTGAGGCTCGCAACGCTTTGCGTGCCACAGGTATTGTCTCCGACGCGTCCGAAGCCGATGCGAAGACGCGCACCGACGGTGCCGCCGTTTTGGATTACGCACCGACCCGTAAAGATTCCGGCGGAAATGTGGTCGATGCGCCCGAGTTAAACCCTGTCTCTTATACACATCTGACGCTGCCGAC
>USHK01000075.1 GCA_900554375.1 uncultured Sutterella sp. | reverse complement strand
ACGTTGAAGCTCTGATCGGTGTTCATTACGTCTTTGACGCCCCGAAAGATAAGATCGTCATCGATGTCTCACACCAGGATTTTGTGCACAAGATGCTGACAGGCCGAGCTCAATACTATTTAGATAAAAGTAAATTCACTGAAATCGGCGAATTCACAGATCCGAAGGAAAGTCCTGAATACGATATTTTCTATGCCGGCCACACTTCACCTTCAATAAGTTTGGCATTCGGCTTAGCAAAGGCCAGAAGTCTTAAAAACGAACACTGCAACATCGTTGCCTTTATCGGCGACGGCTCGTTAAGCGGCGGCGTAGCATTCGAGGGTTTGAATAATGCTGCCAAACTCAATGACAATTTCATTGTTATCGTCAACGATAACCAAATGGCTATCGCCGAGAATCACGGAAGCCTCTACGACAATTTAAGAGAGTTGAGAGAAACCAACGGCCAGAGCGGTAACAACTTCTTTAAGTCCTTGGGCTACGAATACATCTACGTCGCCGAAGGCAATGACTTAGAATCCGTTATCAATGCCCTGAAGAAAGCTAAGGACAGCAAGAAACCGATCGTTGTCCATCTCAACACACAAAAAGGCGAAGGCTATGCTCCGGCAGAAGCGCATCGTGAAGAATTTCATTTCAGCGCTCCTTACGATGTCGCAGACGGAGAACCGCTGAATCAATCGAATGAACCGAATATCACAACAGACACTCGCGATTATTTGCTCCGCAAGGTCAAAGAGAATCCGGAACTGTTAATCATTTCTTCAGCAACCCCGGAAGTATTCGGTTTCATGGAAAAAGAAAGAAAAGCTTGCGGCAACCAATACGTTGACGTCGCGATTGCCGAACAAACCGGCGTTTCTACAATGGCCGGCGCCGCAAGAGGCGGTGCAAAAGTTATCTACCCGGTAATGGCAACGTTCCTTCAGAGGGCTTACGACCAGCTCGAGCAGGATTGGGCAATGGACAACAGCCCTGCAGTGATGCCGGTTATGGGAACGGGTATTCGCGCCTTGACTGACCTGACTCATTTAGGCTTCTGGGATATCCCGATGATTACTTCTATCCCGGAAATTGTCTACTTGGCTCCGACAAATGTTGAGGAATACTTCGCCATGATGGATTGGGCCTTGGGCCAAAATGAACACAAAGTTGCGATTCGCGTTCCGACTTACAGCTATGAACACAGCAAGGGCGAAGTCGATAAGGACTACAGTGACCTTAACAAATTTAAAGTGGTTAAGGAAGGACAGGATGTTGCAGTCATTGCAGCCGGCGATTTCTTCGTCAAAGGTGAAGGCGTTGTTAATGCTTTAGAAGATAAAGGCATCAATGCAACCCTCATCAATCCTCGGTTTGTCTCGGGCGTTGACTCTGAACTTTTGGATTCTCTCAAGCATAACCACAAAGTTGTAGTGGTCTTGGAAGACGGATCCAAGGAAGGCGGTTTCGGCGGAAGGGTTGCTCAGGCTGTCGGAGAAACCGGAATGAAATGTCTGACTTTCGGCCTTGAGAAAAAGTTCGTTGACCGCTACAACCCTGACGAACTCGAAAAGTCTTACCGCCTGACAGTTCCTCAAATCGTTGAAGACACGCTTAATGCTTTGAAGTAACAACCAAATTGATAAAAGGCCTCCGCGCAGAGTGGAGACCCTAAAGATTTGTTAACGGAGCGGAAAACCCGCTCCGTTAATTATTTGTGCAGTTTCCTCAGAAGAAGAGCGAGACTAAACATCAATGCGATCAAGCCCAAAACAATAAACAGAGCTTCATGCAGATTCGTGTGCTGGGCCATCCAGCCGATAGACGGCGGAACAACTAACAAACCGCCGTAAGCCATAAAAGCAACCGTACTCGTGGCGGCAGCTGCGGGTATTTTCCCGTTTTTACCTGCCATACTGAAAAGCGTCGGAACAATCGGAGCAAGACCTAGCCCCATAACAGAATAGGAAACTAAGACCAGCGCAACGGAGCTAAAGCTCAGTACTCCGACCATGCCGATAAAAGAAATGACGGATCCGAAAATAATCACAGGGATTTCTCCGAATTCTTTTCTAAGCGGATCGCCGACTAAGCGAGCGACGAACGTCACTCCGGAAAAAATTCCGTACACAAGGGCACCGACCCCGAGTGAGGCCTCCTTCACAGTAGTCAGGTAAAGTGCTCCCCACTCTCCGACCGAACCTTCTGCAGCGTAAGCTAGGAGTGCCATTACAGCACAAACCATAACCAAGAAAGGAATTTTATGGCTAGGTTTGGCTGCACTTTTCTCCTGAGTAACCTGCTTTTCAGGCAAAAGATACTTATTAAGCAGCAGACTTATAACCACAAACGGCAATGAAGCACCCAGAAAATTAAGACCGGCAGGCAGACCCGCTGTGGCACAAATAGAACCCATGAGAGAAGCTAAAACCGCCCCTAGGCTATAGAAGGCATGAAAGAGATTCATGCTCTGACTTTTGGAGTAGTACTCATAGAGAACGCCCTGAGTGTTCATAGCCACATCAAGCATGCTGATACCGATGCCCATCGCTCCAAAGCCGATCAAAATAAAGACCAATTCTCTGCTAAAACCGATCAGGCAAAGGCCCGCAGCCGCGATAACAGCAGTAATGCATAACACCATACGGCTGCCCACTTTTCTGATAAGCGCCGGGCTGGCCGCCAGTCCGACTAAACCAAAAGCACCCGTGCAAAAAAGACAAAGACCGATAAGCGAATCTGACAAATCAGCTGCTGTTTTCACCGCGGGAAGACGAGCCATAAGAAGGCCGTATATCATTCCCGGCAAAAGAAAGAAAACGCAGCAGGTTAATTTTGAGAGCAGAGGATGAAACATATCATTTTTCAGTCGTTTTAAGATGCAGGAGCGAATGGTAAAGTATGGAGTAACTCCATAGTCAAATCCCAAAAATGCTTAAGACGGCAGAATTTGCAAAATTGTGTCACACCACAAAAGACACGCTCATTTTTTATGATCGTATTGGCGTATTCAAGCCTGCCTTTATCGACAGTAAAAAATACCGTTATTACGAAGCGCGACAAGCAATTCAATTCGCATTCCTCTCTCACTTAAAGGACATCGGCTTCAGTCTCGAAGAAATAAAAGAATTCGTAACGCAGCCTAATGAAACTAAATTCATAAGACGACTGGAAGAAAGGTCGATAGCTTTCCGTGAGGAAATTGAAAGATCTAAAAGATTTCTTCGTTACACAGACGGAATCTTGGAGTTAAGCAAAGAAGCCTATCATCACTCCGAGGGAGAGATTACGTTTGAAGATAAGAAAGCAAGAACTTTTCAATTCTCAGCCCTCCCAACTCCGACCTCTTTTAACACAATGCGGGAGTACACAGACTTTCTCTTTGAGTCTCGTCAGGATGAAACAACCGCGGTACCCTGGGGTTATATCGCAAACTTTAAACAAGAACCGAACCACAAGCTTGTCTTTTGGGGCAGCTTGGACTTCTCGCTTAAAGGAAAAGATAGCTCACTGATAAAACTTCCCGCCGGACGCTACGCTTCCTGGTTCTTTAGAGGCGATATGGATGAACACCAAGATATGTTTAAGAAAAAAGTCTCCGAACTGGAAGAAAAATATGTTCTGTCCGGTACCGTTTATCTCTTTGATCAATCATCGGTTTTGCTTTTAGGAAACGGCGAATTTTTTACTACCAAATACGAAATCCTCTTAATCGAAGACTAGCCAGTCTTTTCTTCAAGAGCCGCAGCAATAATCCTGATAATGACCATACCGCGCTCTTGATCGTTTAACGATGATATTTCAAAAAAGCATTTTCGTTAGGCGTTTTGCTATTATCGCTATACATTAGTTGAATAACGAAGCAATGATCTCTTTCGATTTTACAGTCAGAATTGAAAATAAAAATTTTCATTTCAGCGCTGACTTACTCTCTGAAAGAACTGCAATATTAGGA
Organism: uncultured Sutterella sp.; assembly: GCA_900554375.1. Lineage (GTDB taxonomy): Bacteria > Pseudomonadota > Gammaproteobacteria > Burkholderiales > Burkholderiaceae_F > Parasutterella. The sequence goes on along the minus strand of USHK01000075.1, from coordinate 2,423 downwards.
AGAAGCGGAGCCGGCAAGTCCACCTTAGTCAAAGCGCTTGCCGGCCTGATAAAACCGAAGTCCGGCTATATCAAATTCGGAAAACGAGTTTTCTTTGACGCAAAGGCCGGCGTCGATCTTCCGCCTCAAAAAAGAGGCATCGGCTTCGTATTCCAAAATCATCGTCTGTTTCCGTTCATGAGCGTCAGAAAGAACCTGTTGTTCGGACGCCAATTTGCTCATAGAAATAATGCACTCTCTTTCGAGGAAGTCGTTCGCTTTCTGGAACTCGAAACGCTTCTGAACAACAGCCCTTCGAAACTGTCGGGCGGCGAGTCACAAAGAGTCGCTCTCGGACGAGCTCTGCTCTGTGCTGAAAATTTCATGATTTTGGACGAACCGCTTTCGAGTTTAGATCCTGTACTCAGCAATTCGCTCCAAGGTTATTTGGAAAGAATTCATGCTTTTGCCGGTCTCTCATTTCTCTACATCACCCATAGACCGAATGAAGCGCTGCGGCTTACCGAAGAAGCTCTGCTGGTCGCAGAGGGGAAAAACATCCTTCTCGGAAAAACCAATGAAGTTTTATATCAATCTCAATTTTTAAGGAGTGAATGATGAAAATCCGTACCGTTGCTCTCGTTGCTGCTCTTTGCTTCTGCAGCCAAGCCTTTGCAGAGGTCTCTTTGACGACCGGCGCAGGTTACGCAAATATGGCTAAAGAACTGGCAAAAGCTTTCTCAGCGACTTCCGGCAATAAAGTCACCGAAAACTTCGGCGGAAATATCGGCCAAATGATGGCCCAAATCGCAAACGGAAACGGTGCCAACGTCGTAATCTCCGACGAAGGTACCCTCAAAAGTCTCAAAACGCCTGTCCAGCTTACTGACATACATTCGTTAGGAAACACGCCGCTTGTATTTATTTGGAGAAAAGGCCTCGACCTCAAAGGCGTTTCCGACATTGGAACAAATAAAGTTAAACAGTTTGCCTTCCCCGATCCTAAAGCTGCCATTTACGGACGGGCTGCTCAGCAGTATCTGGATAACTTAGGGCCAAATACTGTCCCAAAGGACAAGGTTATGAAAATCGCCTCCGTGCCGCAAGTTACTGCTTATGTCGTTAAAGGCGAAGTAGATGCAGGGTTCGTGAACCGCACAGCTGCACGAGCAAATAAAGATAAAATCGGCGGCAGCGAAGAAGTGACGAAAGGATATGCGCCTATTCATATGATTGCAGCTGTAGTAAAAGGACAAGAGGGCGACAAGGATGTTCAACAATTCCTTACTTTCCTTCAGTCAGAGCAGGCAAAGAAAATCCTCATGAAACACGGCATTCAATAATTCATGGATCCTGAAACCGTTTTCTTTCCTCTGCTGCTTACTGCAAAAACATGCGCAGTCTCACTGCTGCTGTTTTTGTTTTTAGCTGTACCTCTTTCCTATGGACTTGCCGGCAGGAAAGGAATCGCTGCTAAAGCAGTCGAACTTGTGATTACACTTCCGTTGGTTTTTCCGCCGATTGCGCTTGGTTACATGCTGTTGGTAGTTTTGGGAAGGAACGGCTGGATCGGCGGTCTTCTAGAAAGCTTCGGCTTAAGGATGGTGTTTTCTCAAACCGGCGTTATTCTCGCTGCATTCATTGCCGGCCTCCCTCTTGTCGTCAAACCGCTGCAGGCCGCCTTTGACAGTCAGGAAGCGAAGGAATTGGAGGAAGCGGCACGAGTATGCGGTCTCAACAAACTCAAAACTTTCTTATTCATCTCCATTCCTCTTTGTTCAAAAACACTGTTGGCGGCGCTGCTTCTTGGGTTAGCAAGGGCTTCCGGAGAAGTAGGAATCACCATGATGCTCGGCGGTAACATTTCAGGGAGGACTAACACGCTCTCTCTGGAAATTTTCAACAGTGTCTCCAGAGGAGATTTCGACTCCGCCGCATTTCTGTGCACAATTTTGGCAGTTTTTGCAGGACTTATTTATGCAGCCTTATATTTCCTGCAGCCCAAAAGGATTTAGTTTATGTTTTACGTACCCACATCATTTTTAGAAAATATCTTAAAGGAAGACATTCCATGGAATGACAGCACCACAGAGGCGCTCGGTATTTCAGGTGTCCCCGGTAAAATTTCCTGCTTTCCCAAAACAGACGGCTTCGTCAGCGGCATTGAAATGGGTGCGAGACTTTTCAAAGAAGTCGGCTTAGTGGTGACTTGTATAGGAAAAGACGGCGATTTTTACAGTGTCGGACAAACGGTTTTAGAAGCCCACGGCACTGCCGAAAAAATCCACTCCGTCTATAAGACCGTCCAAAATATCCTTGAATACTCCTCCGGAATCACAAACCGCGTCAGAGCGATGACAAAGCAAATCGAGGCTGCCGGTTCTAAGGCCAAAGTCGCGGTCACTAGAAAACATTTCCCCGGAACAAAAACTATTTCTCTTAAC
>USHK01000074.1 GCA_900554375.1 uncultured Sutterella sp. | reverse complement strand
TGCCGATCCCGCTCCCCGGCTCTTTTTCTGTCGGGCTGCATGAAAAAATGTCCTTAAACGGCCCTCGTGTTGCTGCAACCGCAACTTGGCCGATTTATACCGGCGGAAAAATTTCTGCTATGCAGGATGCGAGCAAATACGCCGTTGATGAAGCGGTGGCTCAAAAGCGGGCCGACAGTGAAGATTTGGACGCTCAGCTCGCCGGTTATTATTTCGGAACACAATTAGCACTTTCGGTTGAAAAGCTCCAAAAGGACATGCTGAACCATCAGGATCGGGAACTTGCCAAAGCGAAGAAGTTCGAAAAACAGGGAATGATCAGCAAGATCGAAAGAATGTCAGTTCAAGTCCAGCGAGACAATAGAAATCGCGAATACTTGAAAGCCAAAGACAACGCTAAGGTTGCGCGCCTTCAGCTGGCTCGCCTGCTCCGGGACGAAGAGTTCGGCAAGTTGACGACTCCGCTTTTTGTCTTGAACCGTCCCCTCGAACCTCTGAAGTATTGGGTAGATACGGCACTGGCCTCCAACCCGCAGATCGCTGTTATTCAGGCCAAGGCCGATCAAGCCCAGCAAGGCGTTAAGGCTTCAAAAGGCGCTTGGATGCCGCAGGTTTTTGCCTTTGGGACCTACAACTTTATCAAACATTACCAGACGCTTGTCGAGCCGAACTGGATCGGCGGCGTCGGCGTCAACATTACCCTTTGGGATGCCAAAGACAGAAGAGCCAGCATCCGCAGTGCTGAAGCAACGGTCCGACAAGCCGAAGCCGGAAAAGCAGAAGCGATTAACCAAGTCAGAACCGGCGTTGAGGTGGCTTGGTTAAGAACACAAAACGCGATTGATCAATATAAATTAAGCGCGTCTACTGTGAAGCTTGCTTCCGAGAACTTAAAACTCAAATCCAAGAGCTTTGACGAAGGCTTGGCAACCGCACTGGATGTCAATGAAGCCCGTAATCAGCTTTTTGCAGCAGAAGTCGGACGCCGGGTCGCAGCCTTTGATTTCGTATCGAATTACGCCATGCTGCATGCCATCGCCGGTCAGATGAGCGAATTTATGAATGCCGTCAACAAGCACGAAGTGATTGTGGAAAATTAATCATGGAAGAAACCAATAAACCTCTCCAGCCGCAGACGACTCCGACTTCTCAAAAACAGGAAGTCAAAGCTCCGAAAATCAGCGTTATTCTCATGCTGATCTTTGTACTTGGCTTAACCGTCTTTATTGCATGGGGCATTTATAAAGCCGCCTTCCCTCCTGCCCCTCCGCTTCAGGGACAAATGGAATCCCGCACAATAAGCGTTGCTTCAAAAGTTCCTGGACGTGTCCATAAGGTCTTGGTCTCCGAAGGCGATTTTGTAAAAGCTAATCAGCCGGTTGCGCAGATGAGCCTGCCGGAACTTGAAGCAAAACTTCAGCAGGTCCAGGCGCAGCAGAGAGCTGCTCAGGCGAAACAAAGCCTTGTCGACGAGGGCGCACGTCCTCAGGAAAAGCAAGCCGCTCGTGCCCAGTGGGAGCGCGCCCAGGCAGCTGCTTCCTTAGCTCTTAAGACATATAACCGAGTCTCCGCACTCTACAAAGAGGGCCTTGTCTCCAAACAAAAATATGACGAAGTCCAGACCCAATGGATCGCCGCTAAGCAGCAGGCCGATGCCGCAAAACAGATGTACGACATTGCCGAAATCGGCGCTCGCAAGCAAGAAAAATCCGCCGCGTATGATTTAGCGGCTGAGGCAAAAGCCGGCGTCAAACAGGTTGAATCCCTCACCGTGGATAAGACGTTAAATGCACCCCTGGACGCCCAAGTAGATAAGGTTATTTTGGTTGAAGGCGAAATTGCAGCTGCCGGCTTTCCTGTTGTCACTTTGGTGGACCTAAATGACCAGTGGGCCAGTTTCAACATCCGCGAAGAAAATATGCCGGGTATCGAAATCGGTAAAGTTTTGCATGCATATGTCCCCGCTCTCGGAGATAAGAAGATCGACTACAAGGTGTACTACATCAGTCCGCGTGCCAATTACGCAACTTGGAGGAGCACGCGCATGGACTCCGGCTATGACATGAAGACTTTTGAGGTGCGAGCTCGCCCCCTTGAGAAGATCGAGCACCTTCGGCCGGGTATGAGTGTCTTAGTTGACGGTTTCAAGAATTAGGATCGGATAATGCTTTCTCCGTTAGGCTGGTTAAATGCGGCAGCCGCCGTCGCAGTACGCGAAATTCAGCGGCTTTTGCGCACACCGCAGGAAATCATCGTCTGCGGATTCCTTCCGATCTTTTGGGTGTTAGTCGTCTGGCTGCTGCTCGGGAACGGAATCGTGACTCAAGTCCCAACGGGCATTGTCGACAACGACCACTCACAACTGAGTCGTGATGTGATCTCAAAAATCGATGCCGTTCGTTCCGTCGGACTTGTTCCTTTTGCCTCCCATTCCGAAGCCGATCAGGCGCTAAGAAACGGATCAATTTACGGTTTTATTGAGATTCCTTTCGGGTATTCAAGAGACGTTACCAAAGGAACAGGCGCCCCGATGGTGCTTTATCTCGATGAGAATCGCTATGCGGTTGCCGGAACGCTTCAAGCGGAGTTAACAAGCGTTGCCACGGCGATTTCTCAAGAGCGCATGATCAAAACTTCAATGCTGACCGCAAGCGGAGTCAAAGGAGCGGAGAGACTTGTCACCGGACTGCACTCCGACTTCTATGCGCTCGGCAATATGCAATTCAGCTTCCTCGCATTCCTGGGAAGCAACTTGGTACCGGGCGTTATCATGCTTGCTGCCATCTTATCTTTTGTTTCATCCATTGTTCGTGAAAACTATCAATACCGAATCAATGAATGGTTTAATACCGCACGGGGAAGCGTGACCGCTGCATTGTTCGGCAAGCTACTGCCGCACTTCTTTTTCTATTCTCTTCTCATCGCTTCTTACATTGCCCTATTCGCAGGCTTCGGAGGCTTTGCTCCGGCAGGATCTCTATTGATTTGGTTTATCTGCGGCGCTGCATGCCTGGGCGTAATGGCATGCATGGGAGTATTAATTGTCGGTATCGCGCCAAACTGGCGTTTTGCGCTTGTCGTCACGTCCGGCTATGCCGCTCCTGCGCTTCCCTTCACGGGATTTTCTATGCCGCTGGATTCCATGAGTGAAATGGCTCGGATGTTCTGTAAGTGCCTGCCGCTGACCTGGTTTATTGAAGGTCAAACTCAACAGTGGACACTGGGAGCAAAGATTTGGGAGATGGGAACGACTTTTACAGCCTTAGCGCTTCTCGCTTTTATCCCTCTGATCATCGGCATACCGATTTTCAAGTGGAAGTACGGCAAGTTTGCCAAACAGGAAAAGATTTTGGAGGCAAACCATGAGCTCTAAATTACCTTCCCTGTTGAAATGCTTCTTATTTACCCTGAAGCAGTGCACCACAAATCTCGCCTGTGCACCTTTTTTCTGTTTCGCGATTTTTTTCTATTCTTTCTACTACTGCTGGCCCTACATGGAACAGCTGCCGGACCATCTGAATGTCGTTGCCGTAGATCAAGACAACTCTGCTCTGTCCCGTCGCTTGACTCAGGCTATGCGAGCTTCTCCGAGTCTGCAGGTTACCCAGCAAACGACCAGTCTGCCCGAAGCCGAAAATCTGATGCGCAAGGGGGGAATCAGCGCAATCTTAATTATTCCGCCGGATTTTGAGGTCAACACGCTGACCAACGTTCCCACCGCCTTAGTGCTGGTCACAAATGGTGCCTTCATCGTTAAGAGCCGCGGTTCAATGAGCGGAGTCGGCGGTCCGCTGCAGAAAATCGTTGCTGCTTCCATCAGTGCACACCTCGTGGAACACGGCGTACCCTTATCCGAAATTGCCCGCGCCGCCAATAATCCGCCCACAATGGTGGTTCAAGGTATGTTCAACACGGTCAACGGCTACCTAAATTTCACCGTCCCTATTGTGTTCATGGTCATTTTCCAAACAGCTTTCGTCTGCGGTATCGGAATGCTCATGAATGATTGGTTCTGGAAGAAAAAATATCCTTTCCCGCTTGCATTAGGAGCTCGCCACCCAATGTATTTCCTGGCGATGTACGCTCCGTTTTTCTTTCTGAGTCTGTTCTGGATCCTGTTTATCGAGGGTCAGTCATTCTCTTTCCATGGAGTGAATTCCTTCAAAAACGTGCCGGGGACTATCGTCGTTTCAATGATCTACGCCTTTGCCATTACGTCCCTGGGGATGCTCATCGCGGCCCTTCTGAAGCGCTACCGATTTGTGGTTCAAATCGTCGTTCCTTCCTCGATCCCGTTTGTATTTATTTCCGGCAACCTGTATCCGTGGCAAAACATTCCTTGGCCGCTGCAGGCTTTCGGGTGGCTCTCTCCAACGACGGCCGGCGCGTTTGCCATGCTTCGAGTCTCTCAGGCAGGTGCCTCTCTTTCGGGCGTCGCTTTCCCGTATTTGACGCACCTTCTGCTATTGGGAGCAACGTTCCTGACCGCCGCCTATATTCTGATTTACAAGACCCAGAAGGATCCTCAGTCTCTTGCAGAAATGGAAGATTTGAGGAACGGTATTGTGGACGAGAAACTTGCTCCGGAGCTCACGCCAAAACAAGAAGCTGAACTTACCGGAAAAGCTCTCTAGTGCTTTACTTCCGTTATAGGTCTGGTTTTACTGATGTGAACTACCGCAGGCCTACGACTGCGGCTTCTTTGAGGCGCACCCCAAATTCTAACGGCTTCCGTTCTCCATAAGGCGTACGAATCGCCCTGGGCGTGTTCACAAATACGCCCTCATCGAGTCCGAGTAACTTTTTCAGCCACCCATCCCCGAATTCTTTTAGCCGGAAAAAAAGTGGATCGTGAGGAACCGGCAGGCCTCACAAGGGGATTCTATCACGCGAACCTTACCGGTTCGCCCGCTATCCATCCCTGCTATCCATCCCCGCGCTTACACACGGGGAATTTCGCGGAATTTGTTAACAATTCCGCTCCTGCTTGATAATCATGCAGGAGCCGCTTTTTATTTCCTTTCTGCCAAGAGAAGGTCTCAGTATTCGGCGGATTAAGGTTTTTTCACAACCTCGGCAAAGAGGTCATAGTCGGAAGAATCGGTGACCTTAACATCGACAAAGTCTCCGGGCTTCACATCCGGATTGCCCTCAATAAACACGAGGCCGTCGATGTCCGGCGCATCGGCAGAAGATCTGGCGGTTGCCATACCGTCTTCATCGGGTGCTTCATCGACCAAGACCTTGATGGTCTTCCCGACTTTTTCGCGCAGAAGTTCCTTAGAAATTTCACTTTGAACTTCCATAAATCGCTCTCTTCTTTCCACGCGAACGCTCTCCGGAAGTGCTCCGGGCAGATCATTGGCAGCGGCGCCTTCAACAGGGGAATAAGCAAAGCATCCCACTCTGTTGAGGCGCGCTTCCTTAAGGAAGTCCAAGAGATACTGAAATTCTTCTTCCGTCTCTCCGGGGAATCCGGTAATAAACGTGGAACGAATCGTGATATCCGGGCAAATCGCGCGCCATGCGTTGATACGCTCCATGTTGTATTCACTCCCCGGACGCTTCATCGCCTTCAGAATTCTCGGATGAGCGTGCTGAAACGGAACGTCGAGGTACGGCAGGATTTTGCCCTCGGCCATTAAAGGAACAATTTCATCGACGGAAGCATATGGGTACATATAGTGAGGGCGCACCCAAACGCCGAGCTTGCCGAGTTCTTCAAATAAAACCTTGATATTGGTCTTCACGGCGCGGCCGCCGATGAAATCCAACTTGTATTTAATGTCCTGTCCGTAAGCGGCAGTGTCCTGAGCAATCACCAGAAGCTCCTTGACGCCGCTTTTAACCAAATTAGAAGCCTCGCGCATCACGGAGCCGATCGGACGGGAAACCAACGGCCCTCTCAGGGAAGGAATAATGCAGAACGTGCAGTGATGGTTGCACCCCTCGGCAATCTTGAGATAAGCATAATGTTTCGGCGTCAGAAGCACACCGCCTGCCGGAACTAAGTCGCCGAAGGGCTCATGCGGTCTTGGGAGGTTTTCGTGCACCAAACGAAGGACTTCTTCTGTTTGTTCGGGGCCGGTTACGCCTAATAGCTTTGGGAAGCGGAGAGCAACAAAATTACCTTCTTCCGTGTTTTTCCCGCCTAAGCATCCCGTCACGATCACCTTGCCGTTTTCATTCAAAGCCTCGGATATCGCCTCCAGGGACTCTTGTACTGCGGCATCAATGAAACCGCATGTATTCACGATCACAAGATCTGAATCTTTATAGGTCGAGCTGATGAGGTAGCCCTCAGCTCTGAGTTCGGTAACAATACGTTCACTGTCTGTCTCTTATACACATCTGACGCTGCCGACGACTCCTT
>USHK01000073.1 GCA_900554375.1 uncultured Sutterella sp. | reverse complement strand
CTCGTATTCTTTAGCTTTTAAAACGACAGGTTCAATTTCCGCACGCTCTTTAGAAAGTGCTCTGAATTGGTCCATATTGGATGTGACATCGGGATCTTGAAGATTCTGATCGATTTCTTCAAGTCGTCTGACCAGCTGGGTCAGCTTGGAGCGCATTGTGTCTTTCATGTCCGTGTTTTTAGCCGAGTTCGTTCGATTTTAGTTGAAATATCAACACAAAAAGCCTTCAAAAATGAAGGCGGATACTGCTAGATTTTCGCACAGTTAGCGATGGTGGATGTGGTAGTGATAGAAGCGATCGAGCAAACGCAAAACCTTTTCGTAATCTTCTTGCGAAAGGTTGGGATCATTGCGCAATACCGTCAAAGGATCATGTATGAATTTTTTCATGAGCCCATGGGACATGGCTTCCAAAATTTCATTGGCGTCACCGCCTTTTTGAATTGCTTTCCGAGCTTTTTCAAGTTCCATGAGACGGAGTGCGTCAGCTCGTTCCTGAAGACTCAGAATCTGGGGAATGGAGGAGCGCGTCGTCATCCAGCAATTAAATTCATCGACTTTGGTTTCAATGAGGCGGTCTGCCTGCTCAACAGCGGCTTTACGTCCCTGAATACCTGATTGAACGACTTTTCCGAGATCATCTACCGTATAGACATAAACTTCGTCTAAATCGTCAACTTCGCGCTCAATGTCTCTAGGGACGGCAAGGTCAATCATGAAAATCGGACGATGCTTGCGGCGCTTCAGTGCGCTTTGGACCATGCCGAGGCCGATGATTGGAAGTGTGCTGGCCGTACAAGTGATCAAAATGTCGTATTCAGGAAGAATTTCCGGGAGATCGGCGAGGCCGACAGCCTTTGCTCCGATGGTCTCGGCTAAGGCTGCAGCCCTGGCGACAGTACGATTTGCAACGGCTACATTTTTCGGTTTTTGAGCGCAGAAATGAGCGGCACAGAGTTCGATCATCTCTCCTGCACCGACAAACAAGATATTGGAATTTTCTAAGGAACCGAAGATGCTCGAAGCGACGCGAACACCGGCCGCAGCCAAAGATACAGAGTGGGCACCGATCTCAGTTTTGGATCGGACTTCTTTGGCGACCGCAAATGTCTTTTGAAAAAGATAGTTGAGGAATACTCCTAGGCCATGGTTTTTCTGTGCAGTTTTCACTGCCTTTTTCATTTGGCCGACAATCTGCGTTTCTCCCAACACCATGGAATCAAGACCTGAGGCCACTCTGAAGGCATGACGGGCAGCATCCTCATTTAAGAAGACATAGAGGTGCTCTTCAAGTTCATTGAATTTCACTCCTTTGCTTGCAGCCAAGAACTCTTTCAGTTTTTTAGAGGCTAGTTCAGAGTCTTCAGCCGCACAATAAATTTCCGTGCGGTTACACGTCGATAAAATAGCGACCTCTTTAATGCCGCCACCAGCAGGATTTCCGAGCATGGCTCGAATCTTTTGGTTTGCGGTATCCAGCTCTTCAGAAGAAAAAGCAACTTTCTCTCTCAAAGCAAGAGGAGCAGTGTTATGGTTCAATCCCAGGGCGAAAAGATTCATCTTTCAAGTTTGTCCAACAGTGCCGCTTATCGGGCGGCCTGACTAAAATAAGTCGGACCATTTGCGCAGCTTAGTTATTAATATTAAAAATAGAGCATTATTTATGCCTTAAGTTTAGTCGCTTAGGCGAATATGAGAGTAAAGAGTATGAGGGCATTGACCATCTTTAAACAGAAGGATTTACCTGCAGAGACAAAATTGAAGGAAATACCTCCGGATGAGCGGGCCATCCTCGACTGTATAGCTCGGACAAAAAAGTTTGTAACGCAGCGTGCTTTGATGACCGCAGGAGCCAGCGTAGTTCCGGTACCCGGAATAAACATAACGGTTGATGTGACGATGCTGATGTCCATCCTCAATTTTATTAATCAGGAATTTGGTCTTACGCCCCAGCAAATTCAGCACCTTTCGACGGACAAACAAGTTCAGCTGTTTCAAATGATCACCGTTACGGGAAGTGCCTGGGCCGGAAAGCTGATCACGAAATCCTTAGTTCTTGCTGTTCTTAAAAAGCTAAGCATTCAGATGACGGCTGCGCAGGCGGCCAAATGGGTGCCGATCGCAGGTCAGGTTGCGGCAGCCGGGCTCTCCTTTGCAGCCTTGAAGTGGATTGGAAATCAGCACATTCAAGACTGCGCCAGAATCGCCAGACTGTTTAATGAGGAAGGGCGCCCGCGTTCACAGACTGCGGATTAAATTTAACCGTTGGCTGAATTTGGTAATTCGGCATGCTAACCGGGATCAGGAAGCCGTTGTTCAAAATTGCCTGAAGCACCATTCCGACGTATTCCTGAAGTGTTTGAGTCATCGGCGCTTGGCCGCTGACAGTTGAAAATGCGCCGGTCCACAAAACGGCGCCGGTTTTAACACTGACAAGCTCCGTATTGGACTCAATGATGTTTTGCTGCGTGATGGAAGGAGGAATCGCCCAACCGCCCCAGAACGGATCAGGGCCAAAAGGTCCGCCCCAAGGACCCGGTCCCCAGAACGGATCCGGCCCCCAAGTCATTCCCGGATCGTAAATTACATTGGTTTTGGTACCCGTCTGGTGGATCGCCAAGACGTTATTCGCCTTTGCAAGACGAGCAGCGCTGAAGAGGGCGCTGTAATTTAAACCGCCTCCTAAAATCGTCAGATTAGACGCTTGAGGAATAGACCGGTAACTCGGAGTGCTCGGGATTCCGTGTAGCGCTAAGACATTACATGCGATGTCCTCGAAAATCCGTCGGTTTGTCGGATTCTCAACGACGGCAGCTACGAGAAGGCCGGTAATGGTCTTTTGTTCGAAGGTTGCGGCGGGATCGACCCACTGAGAAGTGAGCTGAGTCGGGTTGTTGTTCTCCGGTCCTACTGCGCAGCCGCTTAAGGTGAGCAGAGAAATGCCCGAAAACAAAAGTCCGACGATTAATTTTCGAACTGACATAGGTTTGTGCTCCTATCTGTATTACAGGAGAAGTTTACTCGACGAGCCGACACGCGATGAAGCCGAAGTCTGATTTGAGACAAAGAAAAGCGAGTTAAAGTCCAGTTGGGGTGTATTCGAACGCCGCAAGGATTCCTATGACGGCAAAGAGTACTGCGGAAGCAATACGGACGAGTTTGACAGGAATTTTTTTTGCGAGTTTATCCCCGATCCAAACAGCTGGAACGTCGGCAATCAGCATTCCGATAGTGGTTCCGATGACAACAAGAACGGGGGCAGCGTACTTGATGGTGAGTGCCACGGTTGCGATTTGAGTTTTATCGCCCATTTCCGCTAGAAAGAAAGTGATAAAGGTAACGCCGAAGACTCCGAAACGCATCGAATGATTTTTTAATGCATCGTCATCGCCTTTATCGGGAATGAGAATCCAAGCGGCCATAGCTAGAAAAGACCCGACGATGACCCATTTAATTACTTCTGGACTGAAGATATGAGTGACCCATGCGCCGAGCGCGCTTGCCAGTGAATGATTAAAGATTGTTGCGACCAAAATGCCGAGAATAATCGGCGTCGGCTTTTTGAATCGAGAAGCAAGAAGGAAAGCGAGGAGCTGCGTCTTATCTCCCATTTCAGCGAGTGCTACAGCTCCGATGGCAACCAGAATTGCCTCCATGAGTTTTCTCCGATCCGGCCAAACACAATGAATCCTCGCCGCGCCGGAAGCGTTCGAAGATTCATCGGTCTCGCCAAGCGCAGAAACAGGCGCCGGAGCTGCCATGGCTTTGCCAAGTTTGTTGACAGCCCCCAGGAGGCTACTCCCCGAAGTTCAAAAACATTGAGCCCAACGTTCTAAACGTTGGGCTCAGGTAATCTTGGTGGCTAGAGGCGGAATCGAACCACCGACACACGGATTTTCAGTCCGTTGCTCTACCAACTGAGCTATCTAGCCGTCTCCCAATCGAGAAGCAGCACTATACAGGACTTTTAAAGAAAAATCTTGTTGCCGACGTACGGATAAACATCAATTGTTTCTTAGGTACCCATAATACTGAAATAATGTGTCGATCCCCGAAGGAAATAAAATACCGTTTTCTTGTTTCAAACACCGGAGTTTCGAATGAATTGTAAACAGCGTCTCTTCGCGGCCCTACTGGCATTTGTACCGTTTGCCGCCTTTTCTCAAACAGCTGTGAATGCACCGGCAGCCCCGATCGCTGCGGCAGCAGATAAGGCTGTAACAAACGAAGCCGGAGCGGCGGTCCAAGATGAAAAACAAATTTGTGACACATTGAAAAAAACGCTTCAGGGCAAGCTCGGAATTCCGGTCGACTCGGTTTCGGTTACTCCGGTTAAAGGTGTCTATGAAGTTGTTGCGCAAAATGAAATTATGTATTCGGATGCCGCAGCTGATCATATTATCGTTGGTCAGATGTTTGAAACGAAGACTCAAAGAAATCTCACGGCAGAAACAAAGGATCGGCTCAGCCGCATCGATTTTTCCAAGCTTCCGCTTGCGGACGCAATCAAAATGGTCAACGGCACCGGCGCTCGCCAAATCGCGGTTTTCTCCGATCCGAACTGCTCTTTTTGCCGCAAGTTGGAAGCAAGCCTGAAAGACATGAAGGACGTCACAATTTATACGTTCCTCTACCCTGTCATTCGTCCGTCCTCACTGGCTGAAAGTCAGAACATCTGGTGTGCCAGAGACAGAGGGGCAGCTTGGAGGGCGCGAATGCTCGACGGCGTTCATGCGCCCGCAAAGGATGCTAAGTGCGATGTTTCCGCGATCGAACGTAATATCGCCCTAGGGGCCAAGCTTGGGGTGACGGGAACTCCAACGGTTTTCGTTCCGAGCGGACAAAGGGCGCCCGGAGCGGTGAGCATTGAATACTTAGAAAACATGCTTGCCAAAGAAAAACTCTCGGAATGAGTTATTTTTTCCGGGACTCTCCTCTGACGCTCGTATATTCCAAAATATCGATATAGAGGAGAGATTCCAGTGACGAAAAAATTTCCATTGACCAATTGGTCTGAGAAAAAGGCTTTTACGATTCAGCTTGGAGCACTCAAGAAGTATCACATTGCTGTCTTTGCCGATCCTAATTGTCCGTGGTGTAAACGTTTCTTTGAAGAAAACATGGACAAGCTTAACGATCTTGAAATCTTCGTTTACTTGTCTCCAGTCCTCGGAGATGATTCAGAGAAGCTTTCCGCAGAGATTTTGTCGGAGAAAGATCCCGCTGCTGCATGGATAGATTGGATCATGAATGAAAATCGTCCGAAGGCAAAAGCGACTGAGGAAGCAAAAAATATTGTCGAAGACAATATGGAGCTTTTTGAAAAACTTGGGAATGAAACGGTCCCTGCAATTTATCTTGCTGACGGTGAAGGCCCTTACGGCTTTATGACCGCTATGGAACTCATTTCTAAGATTGAGCAGGAAGGCGAAAAAGAAGACGAAGGAAAAGAGCCTAAGGAGCTCTGAGCAAAAAATTATAAGCGGCCGGGTTTTCCGGCCGTTTTCGTCTTTGAAGACTGCTCAAAACAGACAGCTAAAACCGTTCTGAACTGCTTCACATATTTTCAGGTGAAGCGCCGTTCGGCATTAGCAGCCACGCGCGAGTTTGACTCTTCTGTCTCCCCGCGTTCTTGCCGGCTTCTTCTCCGAATCCCCAGAAGAAGTCAAAACGTATCGGCCCTCTGATCGCGCCACCCGTGTCCTGAGCAACGACGGGTTTAGTGAAGTTTAGGTCAGGATTAGTTTGAGAGACAGACACGAGCACCGGAGTTCCGAGCGATATATACCTTCTGTCGACTGCAACAGAAGCCTTAGGTGTCAAAGGCAATCCTTGAGCTCCGATCGGCCCTTCGTTGGGATCGCCGCCGGTCTTCTCTTTAAAGAAGACGAAACTTTGATTTTGGTTGAGGAGCGTGTCCACCTTATCAGGGTGGTTTTGAGCCCAAGCTCTTATGTTTTGCATGGAGAGCTCATGGCGTTTCAGATAACCTTGATCAACTAGCCAGGAACCCACAGCCTTGTAGGGACGTCCGTTTTGGTCGTCGTATCCTACACGAATAAGTTCTCCATCCTCGGTTTGAAGTCTCCCTGAGCCTTGTATCTGAAGAAAAAAAACGGCTACGGGGTCATCGCTCCATGCAATCGAATATTTGTCTAAGTCTCTACGAGTGACAATTTTTGCCCGGGTGTCATAAGGAACGAGTTTTCGCCCCTGAATTTTCCCTCTTAACCGCATTCCCTTTAGTTTCGGATAGGCTTCTGCTAAGTCAACGATGATTAAGTCATCAGGAGTGGAGAGGATCGGCGTGGTGTGGCGCTCTGTTCGATCTGTCTCTTATACACATCTCCGAGCCCACGAGACGCTCATGAATCT
>USHK01000072.1 GCA_900554375.1 uncultured Sutterella sp. | reverse complement strand
CGGCAGCGTCAGATGTGTATAAGAGACAGCACTAAGGATGCCTAAAAAATTTACTGAATTTGCGATGCTTTTCTCAGAAAGTCTGCGGGACGGTTTTGAGAATGCCTCCGGCGGTAAAGAGATACTTTCGGTTCTTCGTCGGAAAGACGCGCTGCGGCGCCCCGAGCGATTTGCTCAGCTTATGCGCTTATTGAAAGCGGCCCATCGTATTGATTCTGAAGAAAAATGGCTGGCCTCTTTCGAGGCAGTCAGGTCGCTAGATTTCAGATCAATCTCAGCGGGAACCGACGATAAATCTCGGATTCCTGCCCTGATAGAAGAAGCTTCGGCCAGAGCGATCGATGAGGCATTAGATCAACTTGCCGATCAGCATTAAAACGACGGCAATCAAGATTGTGCTGGCAAGAGGGATTTGAACCGGGTGCCCGAAAACCTTGAAGTTAAGGTCGCCAGGCAGTCTGCCGATTCCAAGCTTTTGCAGCCATGGGATAGCGGAAGTAAGGACACAGAGTCCGATGAAAATAGTCAATATCCAACGCATAGAAAGATTTTGACACAGAAATAGAAAATAGAGGGAGTTCAGAGTGAATATGGATCCATTGCTTATTTCAGGAAAATACTGGAAGATCAAATTGAATCGCTATGAAACGATGGCTCGTATCGGTGCATATCAGCACGAGAGACTCCTCCCCCAAAGGCTAAGATTGAACGTCTCCGTGTATGTAGAGAAGAGTACGGCGCCGGTCAATGAACTCTCTGAAGTATTTAACTACGACAGAATCGTTGAAGCCATCGAGGCAGTTGTTCAGGAGTGTCATATTGATCTGCAGGAAACGTTGTTGGAGAGGACAGCCGAGCGGCTGCTGAAAAATCCCGAAGTGGCCGCAGTTCAGATCGGCAGCGAAAAACCCGACGCCTATTCAAAGGCTGAATCCATCGGCGTTGAAGCATTTTTTAGCAAAGATAAGGAAAGGATTAAGAACTCATAATGAAACCCGTCAAAATCGAAGAGCTTAAGGATCAAACGGAGAAAAGCATTTCTACTTCTGAGAGGGGAGTGGCAGACACATCTTCCGAAGAGAAAAAAGAGCGTTTGTCCTTTGAAAACAGAAAACTCGAGAAACGCTTGGTGAGACTTTGTGCCCAGGCGATTACGGATTTCAATCTGATCGAAGACGGAGACAAGGTGATGGTGTGTGTCTCCGGGGGGAAGGATAGTTACGCACTGCTGGATGCGCTTGTTCGCCTCCAAGGTCGTGCTCCAATCCACTTTGAACTGTTGGCATTTTGTTTGAATCAGCATCTTCCGGACTTTCCTCTCGATCGCCTGATTTCTCATCTGGAGAAAATCGGAGTCCCGTACCATATTGAGGATCAGGACACCTTCTCCATCGTGAAGTCGAAGTACTCTGACAATCGAAATCTTTGCTCGCTCTGCTCACGTTTGAGACGAGGGATTATCTACCGAGTGGCGAGAGAGCTGAAGTGCACGAAAATTGCGCTGGGGCACCATCTCGATGATGTTGTCAGCACATTGATGCTGAATATGTTCTACGGCGGACGCCTTAAGTCCATGCCTCCGAAGCTGCTAAGCGACGCGAGAGAGCATATTGTGATTCGTCCGCTCGTGTACCTGCGTGAAAAAGATCTGGCGCGCTGGTGCCGCATCAAGGGCTACGATGTCATCCCAAAATTATGCGGGGCCGATGACGTATGCCGACGTGAAATGAAAGAAATCATTCAACGGATGGATAAAGAAACACCGGGAAGAGTGGAGAATATCTTCCGCAGTTTGACTCGGGTCGCTCCGTCACATTTGCTGGATCAAACACTTTTTGACTTTAAAGACCTGGAAAAAGAGCGCCAAACACCTGAAACAACTGAGGAGGTTTAGTGCTGAAATCCGTGTTTTCGAGCGGTCCCGCAAGCCTTTTAGACCGTTTTGGTTTGGTATGATACCGTGTTGAGGGTGAGTGCCCGAACCCTTATAAAGATCAAATACATAGCGTAAGGGCAGTAGGTTTTAGCAAGAGGTATAGATGAGAGCTCGTTCTATCAAAATTATCGATTTGTCAGTACATACAGTCGCCACAATTCCTTTGGGAACTACTGTTTTGGATTGTTCTAAAGCCATGCGAGCTCTTCATGTGGGAAGTCTGGTCGTCATTAACGACGAAAGACAGCCGGTTGGAATGCTCACCGACCGTGATATTTGCATCGAAGTAGTGGCGTTAGAAAAAGATCCGAAAGGTCTGAAGGTTGAGGACGTCATGTCTGCGCCGGTTTGCACGGCTAATGCTGATGAAACCGTTGTCGACGCCTTGGCAAGAATGCGTGAGCAAGGCATTCGCAGATTGCCGGTGGTTGATAATGACGGGAAGTTATGCGGCATTGTTACTGCCAACAACATTGTCGAAGAAATTTCCGAGCAGCTCGACAGCATCGTGCGTGCAATTAAATCGTCTAAGACTCGCGAGCAGTCTGTCAGACCGTAAGAAGGAACGAAGGGATGGAGAAACTTGAAATTTTTTCCCCGGCATTTGCGTCCGGGGCACCGATCCCGAAACAATTTACTCAGCAGGGGAGCGATATGTCTCCTCCGCTGGAGATTACCAATATTCCCAAAGGCACACAGTCTTTGGTATTAGTGTGCGTTGATCCGGATGCACCGGATCCTGAGGCTCCGAAATTGACTTTTGTTCATTGGGTGGTCTACAACCTCCCGGCTCGAGATCTGTCTCTTCCGGAAGGGGCAGATCTTGAAAGCCTTTTTCCTGGTTCCAGTGAAGGGATGAATGGAAGGGGGACTCTGGGTTACATCGGCCCGAAACCCCCGATCGGAACGCACCGCTACTTTTTCAAAGTATTTGCGGTTGACGCAGTTCTCAGCTTTAACGAGCCTCCCGAACTTAAGGATGTATACAACGCTATAGACGGCCGCGTCATTCAGATGGCCGAAACCATGGGAACATATAAACTTCAGTTCTAGAACGCGTTTTAAAAACAGCAAAGGCCGCAATTGCGGCCTTTGCTGTCTATGCCGTTTAGACGGCATCCGATTTATTTCGATTTCTTCTTAGTATCAGTATTCTTATCTGAAAGATGAGTACTTAGCTGAAGAAGAATATCGCTGTGTTCACCCTTTTCATAGATCGTGTTGGCTCGGCCCAAGATCAGCGGGTCAATGGCGCCGATCGCATTCATATCTTTGCCGGTGTAAGGCAGAGACTGAAGAACATAACGCATGGCATTCAGGCGAGCACGTTTTTTATCATCGCTCTTAATGACGGTCCAAGGCGCAGCCACGGTGTCCGTGTTAAGGAACATGGCTTCTTTAGCTTTGGTGTAATCATCCCATTTGTCGAGAGAGGCCATGTCGATCGGAGAAAGTTTCCAGCGCTTGAGCGGATGAACCTGACGCTCTTTGAAGCGTCTTCTCTGTTCCTTACGGCTGACTGAGAACCAAAACTTAATCAGATAGATTCTGCTGCGAGTAAGGAAGCGCTCGAATTCCGGACACTCGCGCATGAATTCAAGATACTGGTCGTCAGTACAGAATCCCATGACGCGTTCGACACCGGCGCGGTTGTACCAAGAACGGTCGAACAGAACGATTTCACCGGCGGTGGGGAGGTGTTTCACATAACGCTGGAAGTACCATTCACCGAGTTCGCGCTGAGTTGGTTTTTCCAATGCAACCACGCGGGCTCCACGAGGGTTTAGGTGCTCCATGAAACGACGGATCGTGCCTCCTTTTCCGGCGGCGTCACGACCTTCAAACAGAATAACGACTTTCTGGCCTGTTTCTTTTACCCAGTTCTGGAGCTTAAGAAGTTCAACTTGAAGAAGATACTTTTCTTTTTCGTAGATCTTGCGGCTCATGCGGTTTTTGTACGGATAACCGCCGTGCTTCCAATCTTCGTTTAACTCATTTTCGTTGACTTCGGCCTTCTTGGAAACGCCGTCTTTTAATTTTTCACGCTGTACCAAAGCCTTCAAAATGGCTTTTCGATCAGCGGGCGCCTCGCCTTCAAGAATAGAGATCAGAGCTTGCATCTCATGCTCGTTAGCGGCAGCGAAAGTTTGATTGGAGACGTACTCCTCGGCTTCCTTCTCCGAAGTGACCGGGGAGGAAGTAATTGATTCCACAGCTGTGCGGAAAGGATCCTCTTCCTTTGTTGCTGCGGAGTCAGACTGTGAAAGGGAACCGACTTCGACCTTTTCACTAACCAGATCGCTTTGATCTTTTTGTTTTTTGCTGTTTGACACGATGATTCTCTCGATTGGGCAATTAATCAACCGTCTTCGGTGGATTTTTCTTGCTGAGTATATAGTTGTAGATGATTTTCTTGGGAAAACGAGAAATTTTACTTGCGATTGACGATAACTGTCCAGCCGGCAGGAGCGGGATTAATTCGTCAATCCACTGTTTGTCCTCTTCCTTCAAAGTTTCTTCTCCTGAGGCTGAAGACGCGTCAACGATAATGACGTATTCTCCCTTGGGAGGATTACGAGAGAGCCATTCGCGTAAATCAGTAGCGTAAAGGCTGTCGATTTGTTCGAATTTTTTAGTGAGTTCCCGAGCGATGGTTATTTTCCTGTCCGCCGGGACTGATTTACTTAGTTCATCAATGAGTTTTTCTAAGCGGTGAGGGGCTTCATATAGGATGAAGGTTCGACCGGCGTTGATGAGTTTTTGCAACTCTGCAGAACGCTCTTGCTTTCCGCCGTTTAAAAAACCATGAAATGTGAAGCCCTCAGGCGCCATTCCGGCGGCTGAGACGGCTGTGACGCAGGCACTGGCGCCGGGAATGGGAATCACGCGAAAACCCTTGGCTCTAACCTCTGCAACTACTTTGGTGCCGGGATCTGAGACAGCAGGCGTGCCCGCGTCCGTGACAAGTGCGACTCGCTTGCCTTCAGTCAGAAAGCGCAGGATCTTGTCAGCCCCCTCGTGCTCGTTATGCTGATGAACAGGGAACAAGCGCGACTCTATATTAAACTTCTCCAAAAGTTTCTTAGTTTCTCGAGTGTCTTCAGCGGCAACACAGTCCGTTTTACTGAGTACCCAGAGGGCTCTTAAAGTAATATCTCCGAGGTTTCCGATCGGAAGCCCGACAACATATAAGGCCGGAGCCGGCAGGTCTTGGGCGGGAAGCGAGATGCTTTGGAACAGTTCATTATTGTCGTAGAGGAATTTTCGGGAGTCCATCTTGACCTCGTTGGTAAATAGAATTTTGTGTCGCGTATCTCTGAGTCTTATTGCGGCAGTTACAGTGACGACTGCTGCGGCCCAGCAGTCCGATATCGGACCAACAACGGATGCGCAAGTTCAATCGCAGAACAAAACTAAAATCGCTCTGATTGTATCCCCTAAAGGATCTGTTCTGTCCGAAGCAGCTGCTCCTATTCAGCAGGGAATACTTGCGGCTAGCCGCGAGGCAACCACATCTGGCGTCTGTGAACTGATTCAGTATGAATTGAGCAGTCCTCAGAATGCAGGCGCTGTTTTAAAGAAAGCTGCAGAAGACGGTGCAGTACTAGCCATTGGTCCCGTTTCACGAGATGCTGTTCAGACCATATCTGAGATGCCTTACCTGCCCCTGCCGGTCGTGGCGATCAATCGTCCCTCCGGAGAAACGGCACCGGAATTATTTTTAAGCATTGATATCTCTGCTGAGAGCGAGGTTGATCAGCTTGCAAAAATCGCAGTGGAAAACACCGCCCAAAAGGCCGGCCTCGCGGCGAACAATTTTGTGATTCTGACGACACAGGATCCTTATGACGAGCGATTGGCTCGTGCCATGGAAGCTGCTTTAGTTAAAGCGGGGGCGGGTGCCGAGAGACGCCATATTTCTGCCGATCAGATTGCTTATCTTCGTCAGGAAATGCGTGGGAAAGCGTTTAGGGGCGTCTTTTTTGCGATGAATGCTCAAAATGCTAGTCTGCTACGCCCTTACTTACCGCCTGAACTTCCGGTTTTCGGGACAAGTTACACCAATCCGATGCATCAGAAAGACTCTATGCTGGCCAGAACTCAGTCCAATGATTTGAATGGGATGATTACGTTAGAGATTCCGGCAGAAGAGAACGCCGGCACTTTGGTGACTCAGTATAAAGGAGAAAGAGACAATTTATCTCCTGAGGAACTGCAGATGTTTTCCGTCGGGGTAGACGCATGGCGGTTAGGCACGAAATGGATTGACTGGGCGCGGCGCATTGAAGTTCCGGATGGACTGACCGGACGCCTCAGCTTTGATAAAGATAACGGGAGCAAAGTCAAGCGAGAGCTGGTTAAAACGGTGGTCAGTCCCAGTAAGACAGGTAAAACATCCGAAGAAGATTTAGTTCAGTTTACGGAAAGTGCAGAAGAGGCAGGTCTATGAGCTTCGTGACCATGATGGAAGGCC
>USHK01000071.1 GCA_900554375.1 uncultured Sutterella sp. | reverse complement strand
TATCTACCGTTCAGCACTGGCAGATGCTGTAATGGAGTTCTCCGGAAAACCGGACCTCGCTAATCCTAAGTCCAGTACGACTGCCGCGCTCAGTGCTGCAGCTTGTTTGAAGAATCTTTACAGCCCGATCACGTATTGGTAACGGCCGTTTTGAAAACGGAGGCAATTTTTTTCCAAGAGCCTCCGTTTATTTTGATCTTTTGCTGAGCTGATCCTACCCTCTAGGTTCCTGACATCTTTCCAGAAAACTCATCGCGGTATCAAAAACCTTAGTACGAGCAAAATCGGGCAGGCTCTTCCAAATCTTAGTTCCATAGCCTTTCGATAACAGACGGTTGTCGCACAGAATCAAAAGACCCTCGTCTTTTTCGTCTCGAATTAAACGTCCGGCACCCTGCTTGAGCAGCATGATCGCTTCGGGAATCGAAATTTCGTTAAATGAACTCTTGCCTTCGGCTTCCAGTTCTTTTGAGCGCCCTTCAAAAACCGGATCATCGGGCGGCGGGAAAGGAATCTTATCAATCACAACCAAGGACAAGGCGTCGCCCTTAATATCCACACCTTCCCAGAAGCTCATCGAACCGACTAGAACGGAATTTTCTTCGCTTCTAAAACGGCGCAAAAGCTCCTGCTTGGACTGTTCGTTCTGAACCAGAATATTCATCGCAACGCCTTCCGTCTCAGCAAAGTAGCGAAGTGCCTCGGAGATCACTTCCATCGCACGAAGTGTTGTGCAAAGCACGAAGGCGCGTCCCTTGTTTTTCTTGATAAAGGGCCAAATGCGCTTAGCCACTTCATCCGAAAAATTTGAAGCGTTGGGAGTCGGAAGATCTTCCGTAATGTAGAGCATGCCTTGGGCTTTAAAGTCAAAGGGACTCTCCCAAGACTTCGTTTCGGCGTCTTCCAAACCGACCTGATCAACAAAATGCTTGAAATCTCCGTTAGCCGCAAGCGTCGCAGACGTTAAAACCCACGGTTTGCCCTGCACTTCTCGGGCGCTCTTCAGCATCTCGGCGTAAGAAAGCGGCGTAGTGTTGAAGAAAATATTCTTCGGTTTCACCGTAAACCAATCTAAGAGCGGACCCTTCATGGAGCGAGAAACCGCTTTCCCGTTAAATACGTCGCGCCAGTATTCGATGAGATCGAGCGCCTCGGTGCACCGTTCGTCAAGCTTCGTCATCTCGGGGGAAGCCTCTTTGTGCACATGAACCGCGTTGCTGAGTTTCTCTACCGCATTCAAAAGCTTTTTAAAAGGCTCTACCAAAAGATGCTTATCCTTGAACTTGGCAACGGCAAGCTGTTTATCTTTGGTGCTCAGGATGTTGTGCGTCGTGCTGATTAAATCATCGCAAGCGTTTGAAATGGTCTTGTAGATACCGTTCCAATCAATCTGTTTGTTGACACCGTAACCTTGAGAGACCGCGTCCGCGGCCAGATTTCTGACATCGTAAAGATTCAGGGTCTGAGAAAAGAAGTTCGTCGCGATGTTGGTCAGCTGATGAGCCTCATCAAGCACCACCAGGTCAAATTCCGGCAGAAAGTCCGTGATTTGATTGTCTTTAAGAGAAATATCGGCCAGGAACAGATGATGGTTAATCACCAAAAGCTGGGCTTCTTTCGCTTTTTCACGCGCCTGCATGACAAAGCAGTCGTTGTAATGATCGCAGTTTGCGCCGAGACAATTTTCTCCGGTGCTCGTCACTTCAGGCCAAATGCCGGAGTTTTCAGGTACATCGGTAATGTCGCCGCGCTCGCCGGTCACAGATTGTCCGGCGAATTTTTTAATTCGGTGAAGGTGTACGACTTCTTCGCGTGATTTAGCGACATAAGAGTCTTCCTGAAGCGCGTGCTCTAAACGCTGCTTGCAGATATAGTTCGAACGCCCTTTAAGGAGTGCCACGCGGCAACCCATGCCCAGTGCCTTTAAGAGTGCGGGAATATCTTTCGTAAATAGCTGATCCTGAAGCGTTTTGCCTGCTGTTGAAATCAGAACTTTCTGATCTTTCAAAAGTGCGGGAACAAGATAGGCAAACGTCTTACCGGTGCCGGTACCGGCTTCGGCAACCAGCGTTTTTCCCTGCTCCAATGCTTCTGCAACCGAGGTTGCAAATTCAATCTGCGAGGGTCTCGGCGTGTAGTTCGCGGTAACTTTAGAGAGAGGACCGTCCTTGGCAAAAACGTCGGCAACTTCTTTTACGAATTCTGATGGCATTTAGGTTCCTTATTTAGGAACACAATCCTATCAGATCAATGAGTTCCGATCCTTTTTGGATTGTTACAAGCGAGGCACTAAGTCGCCGGTGACGCTGTTCTTTTTCTGCTCTTCGCGAAGCTTGACCTGACGTTCGTATTCAGCCGCTTTTTCTGCGCGCTTCTTGATATTTTCAGCGCGTTTCTTCTCGGCTGCGGCGCGGCGCTCGGCTCTAGCTTGAATACGTTCTTCAGGCGTCATAGAAGGAGCTTCCGGAACTTTACTTTCTTGCTCGGCAATGCGCTGGTCACGCTCCTGCTGCTTCTTGGCATAAGCTTCGGCATTCGCTTTTTCCTCTTCGGCCGTCAACACTCGGTCAGCCGCATGTCCCTCTCCCGGTTTGCGGGGCGTGACATCTCTTGTCTTGGGAGGAGCTTTAGCAACGCGAGCGGGCTGGGCCTCTATCTTGGCGTTTTTGGCGGCTTGCTTGGCCTCTGCAACTTTGCGGTCTTTCACCGCCTGCTCAGAACGTTCCTTCCTCAGGAAATCTCTAGCTACGAGCCAAACGCGGCGAGCCTCATTGATGTGTTCCGTGCGTTCCGTCTTGGCTTTATCCAAGCAATAGGTCACAAAGAAGTTGCGATAGCACTGTGCCGTTTCTTCTTTGTACCAGTTTTCCCAAGCTCGCTTTTCATTGTCGTATGCCGCAATCACTTCTCTAGCGCGAGCCGCGGTCGTAATGGAGTGCGGATCGTACCTCTTGGCAAAAGGTTCGGTCGACGGCGGCTCCACGGCATAAGCGTTAAAGCTAAGCAAGCCTAGAGTGAGAAGAATAAGCGAGATTCGCATCCGAAAAGCTCCTGAATGGTGTGCGGGCTAGGAGAAAAAACAAGACCTGAGATTTGTTATTCCCAGGTCTCATTATTCTAACTAAAAGTTAATCCCTTCTTTATTGACCGCTAAGGCCGCCTCTTTAATGGCCTCGCTGAACGTGGGATGAGGATCGCAGATCAGCGCCATATCTTCTGCCGTTGCACCGAAGGACAATGCGTCGCAGCCTTGCGCGATAAGCTCGCCGGCCTGAGGGCCGATGATGTGCAGACCTAAAACCCGGTCTGTCTCGGCGTCAGCCAGCATCTTCACAAAGCCCTGAGTTTCTCCAACGGCTCGAGCGCGGCCATTAGCCATGAAGGGGAAGACACCGACTTTGTAAGCCTTACCGGCATTCTTCAGTTCGTCTTCGGTTTTGCCGACCCAGGCAATTTCAGGTTCGGTGTAGACGACAGACGGAACGCGTTCTACGTGCGTGACAGCCTTGCGCCCTGCAATGCGTTCTGCAACCGCCACTCCCTCTTCTTCGGCTTTGTGTGCAAGCATCGGGCCTTTAACGAGATCTCCGATCGCCCACACACGGGGAAGATTGGTACGGTTCTCTGCATCGACTTCTACAAAGCCTCTTTCGTCGAGCTTAAGACCGACGACCGGTGCATCCAAAGAAGCAGTAAACGGTACACGGCCGATGGAAATGATCAAGCGATCAACCCACATTTCGCTGTTCTTACCGTCCTTGTCTTTGTACTGAACGATGACGCGGTCGCCGTCATTTTGAATGCTGTCGATGTGGACACCGAACTCCATATCGACACCCTGCTGCTTAAAGGCCTTCAAAGCTTCTCTGCTGACCGCGGAGTCTGCAAAAGGCAGAAGTGACGGCATAGCCTCAAGAATTCGAACGTCCGCACCGAGTCGTTTCCAAACACTGCCGAGTTCCAGACCGATCACGCCGGCGCCGATGATGCCCAAGGTTGAAGGAACGCTCTTCAAGTTCAGTGCCCCTTCATTCGACAGAATGCGCTCTTCGTCAAAAGGAACCCCCGGAAACTGTCTCGGTTTGCTGCCGGTGGCAAGAACCACGTTCTTAGCAAAAACGCGTGTTTCATCCTTGCCTTCCACGCCAATGAGATACCCGTCTTCATCAGAAGTCACAAAGAATCCCCGTCCGCTCAGGAACGTAATCTTGTTCTTTCTGAAAAGATAAAGAATTCCGTCGTTGGTTTGACGTACGATCTTAGCCTTGCGGGCAATCATCGTAGGAACGTCAATTGACGGTTCCTCTACATTGATTCCGTGTTCAGAAGCCTTGTCTCTAATTTCTTCAAAGAGACAGCTGCTCGCAAGAAGTGCCTTCGAGGGAATGCATCCGACGTTCGTGCAAGTACCCCCGGGTGCCGGCTTCCCGTCGGTGACCCAATCATCAATGCAGCATACCGACAGGCCGAGCTGAGCAGCCCTAATCGCAGAAACATATCCGCCGGGACCCGCGCCAATGACGACCACGTCAAACGTCTGAATATCGTCTTTCATATCAGCTCCTTAGAGGTCTAAGAGTAAGCGGGCAGGGTCTTCGAGAGCTTCTTTCATCGCTACGAGCGCCAGCACAGCTTCACGTCCGTCAATAATGCGATGGTCATAGCTCATCGCAAAGTAGTTCATCGGACGAACAACGACCTCGCCGTTTTCTGCCACAGGACGCGGTTTAGTAGCGTGAATACCGAGAATGGCAGACTGAGGCGGGTTGATAATCGGTGTCGAGAACAAGGAACCGAACACACCGCCGTTGGAAATCGTAAATGTGCCCCCGGTCAGCTCTTCAAGTGTTAACTTGCCGTCTTTCGCACGCTTAGCGAAATCTGCGATCTTGAGTTCGATCTCGGCAAACGTCATTTGATCGGCGTCTCTTAAGACCGGTACAACCAATCCGCGCGGGGAACCGACTGCGATACCGATATCCATATAGCCGTGATAAATGATGTCATGGCCGTCGACAGAGGCATTAATAATCGGATACTGCTTCAAGGCGTGAACGGCTGCTTTGACGAAGAAGCTCATAAAGCCGAGTTTGACGCCGTACTTCTTCTCAAAGCTTTCTTTGTATTTCGCCCTCAAAGCCATCACCGGCGCCAGATTCACTTCATTGAAAGTGGTAAGAATGGCGCAGTTGGACTGAGACTCAACGAGACGCTCCGCCACTCGGGCACGGAGGCGGGACATCGGAACTCTTTGTTCAGGTCTGCCGTCAAGAGATGCGGTCGGTGCAGTCGGTTTGGCAGAGGAAGTTTTGGGCGCAGCCTGTTGAGCAGGTGCAGCCGCAACAGCAGACGGAGCCACAGGCTGAGCGCTCTTCAAAGCAGCGATGACATCGGGTTTCGTGATACGTCCGCCAACGCCTGTTCCTGCTACCTGAGCAGAAGACAATCCGCTGTTTGCCATGAGCTTTTCTGCTGCGGGCATCATAAAGGCCCCTGCAGAAGAAGCCGCTGACGCCGTTGCTGAGGGAGCAGGAGACGGCGAAGGTGCAGAAGCGGCGGGGGACGTCGAAATAACGACTTCTTCAGCAACTGCCGCCTTTGACGCTTCCGGCTGTGCAGCAGCCATTCCTTCAGTATCGATCGTGGCGATTAATTGGTCGCTGAGAACTGCCGCACCGTCGGGCTGCTCAATGCTTGCCAGCACCCCGTCGGCCGGTGCCGGGATTTCCAATACGATCTTGTCGGTTTCAATTTCAATAAGGATTTCGTCGGCCTTAACGGGTTCTCCGACTTTCTTTTTCCATTCAATCAAACTGGCTTCCGAAACAGACTCGGACAGCTCGGGTACTTTGACTTCAACAATAGACATTTCTTTTTTCTCCGAATTCTTTACAAAGCAACGCTTGAACTATTTCGTCTGGATAAAGCCTTTTAGGCGTCCGAAAGCGTTTTCCACCAATTCTTTGAGCTGCTCAGCGTGCTTGCTGGCATAGCCGACCGCAGGCGAAGATGAAGCAGGACGTCCTGCATAACTCAGTCTTGCACCGGAAGGCATTTCTTCAAGCACATGGTGCTGAACATAGAACCAGGCGCCCTGATTCTGAGGTTCATCCTGAACCCAAACCACTTCGGAGGCAAAGGAGTAACCGGAAGTCTCTTCACGGAAGCTCTTATGCGGGAACGGATAAAGCTGCTCAAGCCGAACAATCACAACATCATCGATTTCATGCTCTTTGCGGTATTTCACGAGGTCGTAATAGACCTTGCCGGTGCAGACCAGAATTCTTCTGACCTTATCGGCATCGAGCTCTTCAATTTCACCGATGACAGTTTCAAATTTACCTTCGGAGAGTTCTTCCAGATCCGAACTTGCCATTTTGTTGCGCAGCAGGCTCTTCGGAGAGAAGACAATTAAAGGTTTGCGAATAGTGCCGACCATCTGACGGCGCAGCAAGT
>USHK01000070.1 GCA_900554375.1 uncultured Sutterella sp. | reverse complement strand
GTCGGCAGCGTCAGATGTGTATAAGAGACAGGAAAGCAGGTTAGCAATATTATCGGCGCCGACTTGTTCAACTGTTCTTCTGCCGAGCAACTGAAGTGTGTAGAACTGAGCGAAACTTCGTCTAACTTCATCGTTAGGATAGGAGATTTCTGCCATATGGCCTTGGATCTTCTTCAAGGTGAAAGAGCCGGCTCGTGTGAGGAGGTCAGCTAGAGACAGGACCAGTTGGTGTAATTCGTCAAAGCCAATGGCTATCGTCGCATCAAACCGTTCAGAGTTAAGGTTAGGGTCAGACATGAGAAATTGCGCAATATTTTTGATTCCGCCGCCGCTTTCGATCCAATAAGGTCTGAAACCACGATCAGGTTCTGCTAAAAATGAGAGAACAGACCAAGGAGCCATCACTAAATGGCTTGCGGTTTCCTCGAAACAGAAGCCACCAAACTCCTTTTCCATTTTTTCTAGCAGCTCAGAGGCCGGAAGCGTCAACTCTTTGGTTGCACTATGAAGATTTTCCGGAAGGAATTTGAGCAGTTCTTTCTTCGTAAATCCGAGCAGCTGTCCGTAGTCAGGCGACAAAGAAATATCGGTGAGCTGCTCGAAAGAAGAGAACAAGTGTTGAGGATTGAAACGAACAATGCCGGTGATGAAAAGAAACCGAAAGATTTGCCTGCAGCGATGAAGCTTTTCAAAAAAGTCTGAAAGGATCTTTTGAACGAAATTGAAGAACTTAAGGTTCTCCATACAAGCAGTTAGAGGAGCGTCATATTCATCGATCAAAACGACAATTGAATCTTCGTGCTGTTTGCTTAACCATTCAAAGAAAGAAGTAAGACCGTTGGCAGGAGTCGCCTCATCGACAGTGATTTCACACCTACTCGTGGAAAGGAATAGATATTCGTTGAAGAGAGACAGGAATTCCTCTTCGGAGGAAAAGTCTTTGATATTAGAGAAGTCAAGCCGAATGACTTGGTAGGTTTTGTCTGTCCACTTCTTTTCGATGGATAAACCGGAAAAGTCGCTGGAACCGTTCTTGAATAAAGACTCAAACGTAGAGATGAGAAGAGATTTTCCAAATCTCCTTGGTCTTGTGAATAGAAACCCACCTCGCTTGGAGGCAAGTTTATAAATCAGTTCTGTCTTGTCAACGTAAATCTTGCCTGTCTCGCGAAGTTTAGGAAAATCTGAAACTCCCAAGGGCAAGCAGGAAAATGAGGTTGAATTCATCAGACACAAACTCTTAATCGATTCTGTAGCTGACATGATCCGCCATCGCAGCGCACGGAGGTCCCTGGTCTAGTTTGGCTGATCAAAAAAATGATACCGAATCTGAATAAGGATAGGACCTTAAAAGCCGTGAGAAGCCGCTTCCGAGGGAACCATAATCGCGTAAATCGCTTTCCGGTCTACGGAGACTTCTTTGATCCTGAGCATGACTTCACTTCCGACCTGGAAGTGACGGGTATATCTCATGTTCAATAGAAAGATCAGCGTCTCGTCCACCTTGAGATAATTCTCAGAAACCTCACTCAGTTTCCCGTGGAGGATACAGCCTTCGCGTACCACTTCTTTCCAGTCTGGGGATTCTTCTCCGGCCATACGAACAACCTCAAGAGGAGTCATGATCCGAGCGGGACGTCTCAAAAATTGCTGGGTTTTTGCAACGGTATTGGGTAATGGCAGTCGTCGGGCAGAAGAAGGATTTCTTTCTCCCGCAGAGATTCCGGGTGCTAGAGGAGAAGCGGAAGCGGTCCGCGGAAAGGATAAAAAGATCGCGCTAAGCGCCAATGCACGGATTCCGAACGTCGGATCCAACTGAGAAACGAGGGATTTGTGAGGTTGAAGAGACTCGTGTTTTGGCTGAATTTCGGCCGAAGAGAGTTCCCGGATCTCGGGCGCTTCCCAGGCTTGAACAATCGAGGCGAGTAGAAGAGCCGGCAGCAGAGAGAATACTTTGAGTTTTGTCATATCAGCTCCTTGCCGATGGTTCGAACTTTGTTCTAATAATTTGTCATTTTTATTTCGAACAATTCCATTGTAGTTCGTTAGCACAGAAATTGTCAGACAATTTCATAGGGGTTTTCATCCTCGGGTTTTCCCATTGTTGTTTCGTGAAACAAGCCTGTCTTTAGTCTTGAAATGAGCGATGGACTGCCACGCTAGGCCCTCTGACTAGGATACTTACTAAAGTTAGTTACACATTTACTTACCGTACTTACAAAAATTAGCTTTGTAGCTTTTTTAAGCGATACGGGGTGTTAGAAAAGAGGTACAACGTGACAATCAAACATTTCAGCCGATATTCAATGCTGTCTGCCGCCGTGCTTTGCGGAGTTCTAGCTTTAAGCGGATGCGATAAGGGAAAAGAGGGAGCTGGCGGTAGGGGACCAAGTCCCGTCTCCGTCGTCCAAGTGACCCGACAGGATGTTCCTGCGGATATGACCTGGGTGGCTAAAACCGAAAGTTCCCGAGCGGTTGAAATCTATAGTCGTGTCAACGGTTTCTTGGATGCGAGAAAGTACACTGAGGGCGGCATGGTAAATGCCGGAGATGTGCTTTTTCTAATGGATAAGAAACCGTTCGAAGTACAGCTCTCCGAAGCACAGGCCTCTTTGGATTCGAGTCTTGCGGCCCACGAAGTTGCAAAAAGAAATTTGAATCGTATTCGTCCTCTGGCCAAGCTGAAAGCATTAAGCCAAACCGATTTGGACCAAGCAATCGGCGATTTCCAAACTACGGCAGCTGCGGTGTCCAATGCCAAGGCTCAGGTGGAAAATGCCAAACTTAATCTTTCCTACTGCACGATCACTTCTCCGGTGACTGGCTACGCCAGTTCTGCGTTGCAGACAGACGGCACTTACATCAACATGAGCAACGCTCATCTGGCGACTGTCTATACGATGTCTCCGATGTGGGTGACGTTCTCCATGTCGGAAAATGAAGAAGCTAAGATCGATAAGGAAGTCAAAGAGGGTATTCTTCGGCGTCCGGAAAATCATGACTACGAAGTTCAGCTGGAACTGGCCGGTGGCGAAATTTACCCGATTAATGGCCGTGTGACTTTCTCGTCTCCGAACTTCAATCCGAATACCGGTACATTTGAACTTCGTGCTTCCTTCGAAAACCCGAACAATCAGTTAAGACCTCAGCAGTATGTGCGCGCCATCGTGAAGGGGACGACATATGTTAACGCGATCGTAGTGCCTCAGATCGCAGTGCAGGAAGGCAGCAAAGGCCATTTTGTTTGGGTTGTAACCAAGGACAATAAGGCTCAATTCCGTCCTGTCGAAGTCGGCAGCTGGATCGGAAACGACTGGCTGATTAAGAACGGCCTGGAAGAAGGTGATAAGGTTGTAACCGAAGGCATGATGTTATTGGCCAGCGAAGCTCCCGTAAAGATTGTCAAAGAAGTGGACCAGAAACCTTCTGCTGACGCCAAGGCTAAGAAGTAAGGGAGGTCTGTATGTTCTCGAACTTCTTTATTAAGCGACCGATTTTTGCCATTGTCGTATCGCTTGTAATTGTGATTTCCGGTCTGATCTCCATGTTCCAGCTGCCGATCGAGCAGTATCCGAACATGGCGCCTGTGCAGATTATGGTTACGGCTACGTATCCGGGTGCCGACGCCAAGACAGTTGCTGAAACGGTAGCTGCTCCGATTGAAACGCAGGTAAACGGTGTCGACAACATGATTTACATGACGAGCTCCTCGTCATCGACCGGCACGATGATGCTGACCGTTTTCTTTGATATCGGAACGGATCCGGATATTGCCCAGGTGCAGGTACAAAACCGTGTCAATATTGCCCAGCCGTACCTGCCAAGTGAAGTAATTCAAAACGGCCTTCAAATAGAAAAGCGGTCTTCTTCCATTCTGATGCTGATTGGTATTTATGGCAAAGGCGACCGCTACACCCGCGATTACATTAATAATTACGCCAATGTTTACGTTGTAGACGCTATCAAGCGTGTTAAGGGCGCCGGTCAGTCTGCCGTAATGGGTAACGCCAACCAGGCCATGCGTATTTGGCTGAACCCCGACCGCATGGCATCTTTGGGCATTACGACTTCTGATATCAACTCCGCTGTTGCGAACCAGAACAAACGATTTGCTGCCGGTAATATCGGTGCGGCTCCGGCTCTCCCCGGAACCATTCAGACTTTCCCGGTTATTGCTCCGTCTCCCTCGGTTGATCCGAAAGGATATGAAGATATCATCATCCGCTCCAATCAAGATCAAAGCGCCATCGTTCGTCTAAAGGATGTTGCGAGTGTCGATTTGGGAGCGCAAAGCTACGATGTCTCTTCCAACATGAACGGTTTGCCGACAAGTTATATTGCGGTTTATCAACAAGCCGGTGCCAACGCGCTGGATGTGGCCAAAAATGTTCGAAAGACCTTGGAACAGCTTAAGGCCAATTTCCCGGAAGGGTTGGATTACAAAGTTGCTATCGATACCACCGAGTTCGTGCGGATTTCCATTGATGAAGTTATTAAGACACTGTTTGAAGCTGTACTTCTTGTTATCGGTGTGATCTACATCTTCTTGCAGAGCTTTAAATCCACAGCTATCGCTTGTACCGCCATTGTGGTCGCTTTGACAGGTACTTTCGTCGGAATGCTGGCGCTCGGCTTTTCAATCAACTTGCTGACCTTGTTCGGTTTGGTGCTGGCGATCGGTTTGGTGGTGGACGATGCGATTGTGGTGGTTGAAAACGTAGAACGCAATATGTCCGAAAAAGCCATGAACCCGGTAGACGCGACCATTCTGGCGATGTCGGAAGTATCCGGGCCGATTATTGCAACGGTTCTGGTCCTGGCCAGTGTGTTCGTACCGGCAGCCTTTATGGGCGGTACGACCGGCATGCTCTATAAGCAGTTCGCAATTACGATTGCGATTTCCGTTACTATTTCTGGCTTTGTCGCTTTAACGCTGACTCCTGCGCTTTGCGCCGCGTGGCTTTCACATGAAGAGCCGAAGACTCACGGCTTCTTCTTCCGTTTCAACCAATTGTTCGGACGCCTGACGGTTAAGTACGGGGAATGGACACGTGCTTTGTTCCGCAGAACTTTGCTTGTCATTATTTTGTTCGCGGGAATGGGCGTTGCTATCTTCCAGATGTTCCGAGTGCTCCCAACGGGTTTTGTGCCGAGTGAAGACCAAGGTTATGTTTTGGCAGCCATTATGCTTCCTTCCTCCGCCAGCTTACAGCGCTCCACGGAAGCTATGGATACGATTGAAAAAGCTTTGGATCCGGTCAAAGGCATTGAAACCAAGAACTCGATCGGCGGTTTTTCTCTGCTCGACGGCGGTATGAAGACCAATGCCGGTACGTTCTTCATGACTTTGGCTCCGTTTGAAGAGCGCTATAAGAATTCCAAAACTGCTAAAGAAATGAGTGCGGATGCGATCATGCAGCAGATGCAGTACCGCGGCATGGCCTCACAGATGCAGGCTTTGGTCGTTCCGATCAATCCCCCTGCGATTCCGGGCTTAGGTACGACAGGCGGTTTTGAATTTTGGATTCAGGACACCGGCAGCGGGACGCCGCAGCAGTTAGGAGACGTTCTCAACAACTTTTTGCAAAAAGCTCGTCAGCGTCCGGAACTTACCGGTCTGACCAGTACTTATAACGCAAATAACCAACAGCTTAAAATTAACTTTGACAGGGATAAGGCTCAACTGTTGGGGCTGAGTACGGCGGACGTTTTCAATACGCTTCAAAGCCAGTTTGGTTCTGCAATTTCCAGTCAGTTTAGCCAGTTCTCACGCGTTTGGTTCGTGATTATGCAGTCCGAACCGAAATATCGTGCAAAACCGGAGGACATTGATAAGCTTTATGTTCGCAACAATAACGGAGAAATGATTCCGCTAAGCGCTGTTATTACGACTGAGTATACGAACGGCGCAACCTCTTTACCGCACTACAACGGTTTCCCGGCTGCCCAGGTCATCGGTAATGCTGCAGCAGGGTACTCTTCCGGCCAAGGTATGAAGGCTTTGGAAGAAGTGGCTGCCGAAGTACTTCCTCCCGGGTATACCTACGGCTGGACCGGTATCAGCTACGAACAGCAAAGTTCCGGATCTTCTTCCGCAATTGTGTTCGGTTTTGGTTTGCTGCTGGTGTTCCTGGTGCTGGCAGCCCAGTATGAAAGCTGGGCGCTTCCGGGGTCCGTGATCTTGGCCGTTCCGTTCGGCGTCATCGGCGCGCTGTTGGCGACATGGGCTCGCGGTCTTGAAAACGACGTTTACTTCCAGATTGGTATGCTGGTGATGATCGGCTTAGCGGCGAAGAACGCAATTTTGATTGTGGAATTTGCGGTTGAGCTGCGTCATAAAGGTATGGATTTAGTGCGTGCGGCTATTGACGCAGGCGAACTTCGTTTCCGCCCGATTATTATGACGTCTTTGGCGTTCATCGGACTGTCTCTTATACACATCTGACGCTGCCGACGACTCCTTACG
>USHK01000069.1 GCA_900554375.1 uncultured Sutterella sp. | reverse complement strand
TACGAGATTCATGAGCGTCTCGTGGGCTCGGAGATGTGTATAAGAGACAGAGTGTGGGGCATTTTGTGGGGCAAATTCTTGAAATCTTCCGAAACCCGCATAAATAAAGGGTTGTTGGCGGAGAGGGGGGGATTCGAACCCCCGAAACCTTTAAAGGGTTTACACGCTTTCCAGGCGTGCGCCTTAAACCACTCGGCCACCTCTCCAAAAGAGAATTGAATTCTATAGGAAAAAAAAATCCTTGTCATCTCGATTGAATGTAAAAATTTTAATTATCGTCTCTTTAATACGCCAACACCCTGATTGCAATGAAAAAGATTTTAAAAATACCTTTCGATTTGCATTTTTCCCATTGTGGGAGATGATCGAAATTAAGGGTTATCCCTAGAAATACAATCAATAATATCTTGAAAAAGGAGATTTATAAATGAAAATGCTTCGTAGAAATGCTTTGTCGTTTTTAACTTGCATGCCGGTGGCCGCCGCTGTCGGAGGAGGTTCGGCGTCCGCTGCAGTTCCTGAAGAAAAACCTAAATCTTTAGGAAAAATTCTTTTCGTTTTGACCAGTCATGGCGACTTAGGAAACACAGGAAAGAAAACCGGATATTGGTTGTCAGAAGTGACTCATCCTTGGAAAGTTCTCAAGGATGCAGGCTATGAAATTGATTTCGTTAGCCCTAAAGGAGGAGAGTGCCCGTCCGAAGGCCTTGATCCGTCGGATCCTGTTAACAAGGCATTTGCCCAGGACTTATTAGCACAGAAGAAAATTAACTTCACTATGAAACCCTCGGAAGTTAAGCCGGAAGAATATAAAGCTATATTCTTTGCAGGCGGTCATGGTGTTATGTGGGATTTTCCAAATAACAAGGAATTAGCTGCAATTACTTCCAAAATTTATGAAAACGGAGGCGTGGTAGCTGCCGTGTGCCATGGACCCGCCGCATTGGTAAATGTGAAATTATCGAACGGTAAATATCTAGTTGACGGAAAGAAAATCAATAGCTTTACCAACTCTGAAGAAAAAGCGGTTAACTTAGAAAAGGTCGTTCCGTTTGCGCTTGAGACAGCTTTAATAAAACACGGAGCAAAGTTCCAGTGTTCCGACAACTTCCAGTCTCATGTTGTAGTAAACGATAGAGTCATTACAGGCCAGAATCCAATGTCAGCCACAGCAGTTGGCGATGCTCTTCGCACTGCTCTGCAAAACTAGTGATAACTTAGGTAAGGATACGTCGTGGAAAGCAGAATTATTCCCAGTATTGTTTTGGCCGCCGGGTTCATAGGAGGGGTCGCACTTCTCGGAAATCAGCTCGGTGACGGAGTGAACGCGCTTTTAAATAAAGACCGTATTGTTACGGTTAAGGGCCTTTGCGAAAAAGAAGTTAAAGCAAACCATGTGATATGGCCGCTTAGCTTTAATGAAATGGGCAATGATCTCGCGACTGTTTATGACAACCTTGAAAAGAAACAGAGCACGGTTTTTGAATTTCTGAAAAAGGGTGGTATTGATATTACAGAAATTTCATTGGCCGCGCCCAAGGTAAACGATACGCTAGCGAACAATTACGGTCCAAATAGACCTCCCTTCAGATATATCATTACTCAGGTCATCACAATTGCAACGGATAAGGTCGA
Source organism: uncultured Sutterella sp. (assembly GCA_900554375.1). GTDB lineage: Bacteria > Pseudomonadota > Gammaproteobacteria > Burkholderiales > Burkholderiaceae_F > Parasutterella. Next base: position 4,835 of record USHK01000069.1, on the reverse strand, counting down.
CGTTGTGCGCAAGTTGATGGAAGCACAAAGAGAGCTTTTGAAACAAGGGGTGGCTCTAACCAACGACTATAGCTACATGACGAACTATTCATTCACAGGTTTGAATGACATTAAGCCTAAGATGATAGAAATCGCAACGAAGAACGCCAAGGAAGCGGCTAAAAAATTTGCAGAAGATTCCGGTTCTAAACTCGGAAAAATCAGGAGGGCAAATCAGGGTGTTTTCTCTATCACGGACAGAGACGACAATACGCCCTTCATAAAGAATGTGCGTGTTGTGACGACAGTTGAATACTTTCTGAATGACTAAGAAAAAAGCGGCGCAGAAAGCGCCGCTTTTGGCATTGATAACCTAAATTATTTTGCCTTATGAGAAGAGAAGAAGCTCTTCTTGGGTTTTGTGACTTTGATTCCGGCCTCTGAGGCGACAAGAAGGACGTCAGCGCCTCTGTTAGCGAATATGCCGCAAGTGACGATGCCGGGGATTTTATTGATGGCATTTTCGAGCAACTGGGGTTCTTTGATCTGAAGACCGTGAACGTCGATGATGTTGTTCCCGTTGTCTGTGATGAAATCGCGGACGACGGGATGGCCGCCTAATTCTTCCACTGCTCTGGAAACGGAGCTTACTGCCATAGGAATTACTTCCAAGGGAAGAGGGAAAGCGCCAAGTTGTTTTACAACTTTGCTTTCGTCAGCAATGCAGACAAACTTTTCGGACGCTTGAGCAACGATTTTTTCTCGAGTCAACGCTCCGCCGCCTCCTTTGATCATGCAAAAATTGCCGTCGATCTCATCGCAGCCGTCGATGTAAACAGGGATGAAATCAACGATATCGTTAAGATCGCAGACAGGGATCCCGTAGGCGAGAAGCTGACGGGTGGTAGCTTCCGAACTGGAAATGCAACCCTTGACCTTCTTACCGGAAGTTGCCAATTCTGTAATAAAGAAACTTACGGTTGTACCGGTGCCGACGCCAAGATATTCTCCCTCGACGACATATTCAAGGGCGGCTTTTGCTGCCATCTGTTTAAGTTTGTTTTGTAATTCCATTGCTTTTCCCGAAATTAAAAGATACGCTCTGACAGGCGTGCTCAAAATATTCTAGCTACCACAAGGCCGGTTCTCATGAATACGGCTAGAATTTGGGGAGGTTGCGAACGAAACAATTTGAACCGCATCGCGAATAAGCTTGAAAAGATAGAAAAAAGAAAATAAAAGTACAAATATCACGTATTTTTGATTCAATTGTAAGATATTTTTTTGTACTAAAATCATCTATCACTATATAAGAAAAGGAAAAAATCAAATTTATGATTTGTTCCAAAGGGATCTTTCTTAAGAACAAATAACAAATTAACGTGATAACATTTCCGTTTGCCTGAACAGGACAGGAGGAAGAATGGGATCCGATCCTAAAATTAGAAATATTCTTTGTCAGAGACTCTTACAGCTCAGACATGAAAACAACCTTACTCAAGCCGAGCTCTCCGGTTTAAGCGGGATAGCTCAACCGGTTCTCTCTCTTTATGAGAATAGCAACAGTACACGCTCTCCGACGCTTTACGCCTTAGTGAAACTGGCTAATTCTCTGAACGTTTCAACCGATTATCTTCTAGGTCGCACCGATGATAAGAGTGGCGCGAGAAATTTAATTTCAGAAGATTCGGTCATATCTAAACTGTCGAGACGGGATAGGCAGGTACTGCTTCGAGTCGCAGAGGGGCTCCACGCCGCTTCCGTTCAAAAACAAGAAGCTATGAAAAACAGTCGCGCTCAAAAGCTTGTTCCTGCGGCTGAGGTTAAAGACGTTCGATAATTCTCGAGCGTCTTTAGAAACGACGACCCACTAATTTGTATAGTGCCTGCAGCCCGGGACGTTAGAAATTTCGCATGGCAGTTTGCCGCCCTTCAGGTTCTTAGGAACAACACTGTGAATGTAATAGGCCATTTTGAGGTTGCCTTTTTCATTCTCTGTGCAGTCTTTTTCGAAAGTGCAAGCGTATTCCGAACGAGCAAAGTCTTGTTGTTCCTGCAGAAAACGTGCCGAGGCCTGATCCCAAGACTCCTTATGCTGTTCCATATTTATAAGAATGGCTTTTTGAGCCAATTTGATTCGGGTTGGATTCTTTGCCGATATATCAAGAAGAGGGCGGAAGACATGATAGAACTGAGGGGCAGGATGGTTCTTTAATTCATTGAGTTTTTCTTGAACTTCTTCCCTCATTTTCATTAGCTCGTCAGCAGGCGTTCTGTCCGTTAGGTCTTTTGCATTTACCCAACCTCTGGCGGTGCGAAAGATTGTTTTTCCTCCGAATCCTTTATCCTCAGCCCTTAGCGTTAATTTAGCCGGACGCTTCATTTCATGGCACTCCCTACGCTTGAGTTTTCGTGCTTTTTCTTTTTTGAAAGCGTCAGCGTTTTGAACTTCAAGTTCATCCAGAGCAATCAAATAGTCTTTCTTTCTGCAAGTCAGGACTCCTTTGCCTAATGTAGCTGAACCTAGCGGTACAGGGCGCTTAAGCTCAGTTCTAAGCGCTCGGAGGTAATGATCCTGGGTGCTTATCTCGTTAATCTCGACTGATTTTTCTTCAGGACTTTCTGCAAAATCTGAGCGCACGGTCTCCGTAGTGAGTTCACCCTTATTGGCCAGCGAAAGATTAAAGTTTCTGTTTAGACGAGCATGTTCAATGAGTTCGTTGATTTCGTATTTATAGTAGTCTGAAGGGAGCTGCTTGCTGACCTTGTTTAAGGTTTTACCTAAAAGATATTTGTCCCCGCCCAGCGCAGCAACTTTTGCTGCGTCGGCTTTCGAGAGGCTGCTGATTGCATCCTTAACGTTTTTATTTGTGATTTCTACGTCCGGATCCATTGAGCATGCTGAAAGCAAGAGGGACGCGATCACCGAGAGGGAGAGAAGGACATTTTTTCGGACAAATATTTTCATCTTTCTTCTAAAAAATTAGGTTTTGTATGATTAAGGATACTTCAAGCTTTAGTCAGAAGTTGAGAGGTAGTTCAAATTTTAGAAACGAACGTGTAAAAAATTACACCCGAGGCTGAAAGGATATTCTTTGATACTCTGATTTAGAGGTGTTGTTAATTGTTTGTCAGCTCTGCATTCGAAGCCGGACGTGCAAGGAATTGAAGAAACCTCTGAACCCCTCAACTCGCCTCTAGACGCACCGGGGGCGCCCGATGTAGTGAAAATTCGGCAGAAGAAAAGTGCGATACAGCTCCAAAGGTATGAATACTTAGTGGGAGGCCTCTATCTCCTAAACCTCTTAGCTAATCATTTTTCTGGAGTAGAAACGAAAAAATCCCGCGCAAGCGAGACTTTTCTCTGAATATTCTTTTAATTTTGGTGGCGCGCCAGGCAGGAATCGAACCCACGACCCCCTGGTTCGTAGCCAGGTACTCTATCCAGCTGAGCTACTGGCGCAACCGAGGAAGCGAACTATAGCAAAATAAAATCTTCTGTGCAACTCAGAACGCAAAGAATTTTGATGATTTAGTGGTCAGAAAAGGTGAAAAATCTACCGTTTAATTCCTAACTTCCTGAGAAAAAAGGAAAAACCTTTTTTGGCCCAATTAATCGGTTCTGTATGGATAACTGGTTTCTCAATGTAAGTGATATGGTGGGTTTCTAACCAAACGTCTAGGAGCCTTTCTGAGAGAAACCCGAAGACGCGGGCATCGTTGACAGAATAGGCGGAAATATCCAGACGTTTTTCAACTTCAAACAAAACGTCGAAGAGCCAGTCGCAGTATTGGTTGAAAAGGTCTCTCCGCATAACGAACATATTCAAAATATGTGTCTTCTTGCCGCTCATCAGTTTTTCGAAGGCGGGAAGGTAAATGGAATGTTCCTCAGCAAGTACAGCCCTCAATGTTTCGATATCCTGTCGGTGATGAGCGTGAACATATTGAGATTCGACTGTCTCAATGAAATAGTTCCGTTTTGGCGGAACAATAACCGGACTTATTTTTAAAAATTCCGTCCATTCGCTAAGAGAAAAAATATTCTCTAACGGGTTGGATGACTTCTTTACTCCGAAATAGCGCCGATAATGCGTCAAACCGACCGCTGTTACCGTTTTAGGTAAATTGTGTCTGGCCCAATAGAGAGCAGTTAATTCACAATAATTAGGATTTTTTTGGGAAATGTTCTCACCCTCGTTGTCGCGGACACCGCCTAAGCGAAGATCAGCGCGCTTTTCTGCTCCTACTTCAATGGGAAGATAAGGTTCAGAGTGTGGAAGTCGGTAAGGCCGGTGACAGGCTACGAGAATTTTCAGCACTTTATAAAAGATAGTAAGAAGAAGTTCCGAATGGAAAGTCTTCGGAGCTTGAGGAAACTTTAAATTTTAATTCTCCCTAATCCCTAATTCAATAGTAAGTCAACCGATGTAAGGAAAATAGGGCAAATCTAGAATTTTCCTCAATGACGGTGGAGCCAATTCAGGCTTCAACCTCTAATCAAGGAGAATAAACATATGTCCAAATCTGTCGTAACATCCCGTCGTTCTTTCATTAAGGGCGCAGCCGCCGGTGTCGTTTCCGCCGGAGTAGCTCCTGTCCTGGCAGCTCCTGCTCCTCAGAACGGCCTTCCCTCCAAATGGGATGGGGAAGCTGATGTTGTGATCGTCGGTTTCGGCGGCGCCGGCGCAACGACCGGCATCGTCGCAGCTCAAAACGGTGCAAAAGTCATTATCCTGGAAAAGAACCCCCAGAATCACCACTACAGCAACACCCGTATGTCCGGTGGCATTTTCCACTGCCCGTTCAAAGACTGTCTCTTATACACATCTGACGCTGCCGACGACTCCTTACGT
>USHK01000068.1 GCA_900554375.1 uncultured Sutterella sp. | reverse complement strand
AGAGACGAACCTATTTAACAGAAATTCGAAAGGAGGAGGCGCTTCCTCCCCTGCCGGAAGGCAGGGGTCTCCGCGCCTAAATTTGATGATTGCAACCATCCGAGGAAAAATTCTTCAAAAAAATCCCCCGCAGGTCGTCGTTGAATGCGGCGGATTGGGCTACGAGATCGATGTCCCGATGTCCACGTTCTATAACCTTCCGAACATCGGAGAAGAGGTGTTTCTGGAGACGGTCATGATTGTTCGCGAAGACGCGCATCTTCTTTACGGCTTTTTGACTGCTCAAGAAAAATCGGTATTCCGTCAGCTTCTGAAAGTCAGCGGTATCGGTCCGAGAATTTCGCTGGCCATGCTTTCCTCCATGTCTGCTGAGGATATCGGCAACGCCATAGCCAACAATGAAGTCGGACTCTTAACGATGGTGCCCGGCATCGGAAAGAAGACGGCCGAGCGTCTCGTTCTTGAATTGAAGGACAAGATGGTTGTTACCTCCGCGCCCACGGTTTCTTCCGTCCAGACAGAAGTTATTCAGGCTCTGGTTGCTTTGGGTTTCAGCGAACGCGAAGCTCGCGGCGCTGCGAAAAACGTCCCTGCAGATGCCGACGCCTCCGAAGGCATTCGCCTCTGCTTGCGTCAACTTGCTCAGAAAGGTTAATCCATGGCCGACAGCAATTCGATTCTTTCCTCTGAAAGAAAAGAAAAAGAAGAAGTCATCGACAAGGCCCTTCGCCCGACACGCCTCAAAGACTATGCAGGCCAAGACGGCATTCGTGAGCAACTCGATCTCTTCATCACGGCAGCGCGCAACCGCGGCGAAGCTCTGGATCATGTTTTGCTTTTCGGACCTCCGGGCTTGGGCAAGACGACGCTCGCAAACATCATCGCCAACGAACTCGGCGTTAAGCTTCGCCAAACCTCCGGCCCAGTTTTAGAGAAAGCCGGTGACTTAGCCGCCATGCTTACAAGTTTGGAGCCTCATGATGTCCTCTTCATCGACGAAATTCATCGTCTCTCACCGGTTGTGGAGGAAATCCTTTATCCGGCCCTCGAAGACTTCAAACTCGACATCATGATCGGCGAAGGCCCTGCTGCCCGTTCGATCAAAATCGATCTTCCGCATTTCACGCTTGTAGGAGCTACAACGCGAGCCGGCTCACTGACCAAACCGCTTCAGGACCGTTTCGGTATTCGTGCGCAGCTTCAGTATTACTCACCGGAAGATCTGACGACCATCGTTCTGCGCTCCATGCATCTGCTGAACATGCCGGCAGACAAAGGCGCCGCCGGTGAGATCGCGCGCCGCTCCCGCGGAACGCCGCGAATCGCTAACCGGCTGCTTCGACGCATTCGTGACTTTTCCGAAGTTCGTCATCAAGGTCAACTATCCGAACAAATCGCGAAAGATGCCCTTACGATGCTGGAAGTCGATCCGATCGGTTTAGACAGCCTCGACTGCCAGTTCCTGCTGGCGATTATTGAGAAATTCCAAGGCGGTCCCGTCGGTATCGAAAACCTGGCTTCCGCTGTGGGTGAGGAGTCTGATACGCTTCAAGATATGGTCGAGCCTTATCTGATCAAAGAAGGATTTGTTCAGAGGACCCCAAGGGGACGCGTGGCTACGCCCCGCGCTTACAGCCATTTCGGGCTCGATAAAAAACATAAAGATTTGGGATTTTTATTCGATGACGACCAATATTAGTTTTTACAATCTGTCCGAACGCCAGCTGCAGCTGGACTTGTCCGTACTTCCCTACGATTTTGAAGAAAATGTCAAAGCGTTGAGCGAACAAGCTCGCCAGGCTTGGAACGACGTTCAGGATTTGGAAGCTTCCGCCTGCCCGGACAACAAAGCTCAAATCACGATCACAATGCACCCGTCTTTTGCTTCTCAGATTTATTTTCCTGAGGAGTTTCTGCTTGTCATGGGATTGGAGTGCGTCGGTGTACGACAGGTTCAGTGTTTCCCGAGAGACACTTCAAGCTGCGACACGGAAGACGGAGAAATTACCGTTGCACTCGTCTGCGTCGGAAAGAGACAGGACATTCAGGCCATTCCCGGAAAACTGGAAAAGGTTGTCTCCGACACACTCGTCGGAAAACAGATTCGAACCATTGAAAGTATTGAAGCCGTCTCGATCTATGACCGCTTGGACATTCCCAACGATTACTTCGAAGATCATTTCTTAGTCGGCGTCTATGAGACCCCCGGAAAGACGATCGAAGAATCCAAGGAAGATTTTAAAAACTACGCTCAGAAAAACGACCTCGAAGTTCACCCGAATTTCTTTGTCGAAAAAGACGGTGTCTTCTATGTTCTTCTGCGGGGTGCCCGCTACAAACTTGATGCCATCGGCGATTACGCCTACACCTTCTGCGTGCGTGTACCACCGCTGAAAAAAGCCTGACTCAGCACCTCACAACTAAACTAAAACGTCGGCTTTTCCTTTTTGGAGGGTCCTTCAGTGATTTCTATTTTCTACTCGAATTCGTTCGAAGTCCTTCGGACGGTTCTTGCTACAAAAATCGGTTTTAATCTGGAGGACCTTCGAAGCCGGGGTGCCTCTGTCTTTGACCAAATCAAAGTGATCGTCCCAACCCCAATGGTTGAAGACAACCTTAACCGCTTTTTGGCCGACCACTTCGGTGCAACTCCCGGGATTGAATTCTCCAATGTCGCCGGATGGATGTTCAAAGTTCTCGGACAATCTCTCTCCAATGCTGAGACTTCCCAGGTCATGGACTGGACTTTTTACGAGATCCTGCGCCAAAAGCAAAAGGAAGACACCTTCCCCGAGGAAGAAAAGCGCCTTTACGAGTACATTCAGACTTTAGATCCCGTCGGTGTTTTGGAGTTTTCCCGCCATCTGAACACCGTCTTCATTACCTACGGCTCTTATCGTTTTGATTGGCTGCAGCAGTGGACTGTAGAAAAATTTGAATTAAACAACCCTCTTCCAATGCCGAATGCAAAGACAGAGGAAGAACGCCTGAAGGGGAACTCTGACTTTCTATGGCAAAAGCGCCTCTGGCAAGAATTAATCGAACGAACCAACGCTGAAGGCACAGGAAAAATCTTCAGCTGGCTTGAAAATACCATCGAACGAATCCGTAAGAACAAGCCGGTTGAAGGCAATCTTCCGATCCATCTTTTCCTGCCGTTCTCGATACCGCCTAACTTACTGCCTCTGATTCGGGCTTATGAAGATTCTCCGGCTGAGCTCAATCTGTATATTCTCAATCCTTGTGCCGAGTACTGGTTTGAGTCCGTACCTAAAGCGCAGTTCGATTGGTCCGAGAATTTCAAAGTCGACAACAGCTGCCTGAACTATCTGCTGACAAATGCGGCAAGTACGAGAGCCGCCATCGACCGCTTAGACAGTTTCCTTTTTTCGGAAGAAGAAGCTTCGGCCATCGAAACAGATATCTCTGAGGAAGGCAAAAAGAAACGCCAAGAAGGGCCCGTCAAGCAGCCCGGATCTCGGGATTTCATAAGTTCAGAAAAAACTTTTGAGAACTCCGAAGAAGTAAAAGCCAAGGTTAATGCCGAAACGTCCTCCGCGTATTTGGAGTATCCCTCCAAGTCGTTCCTGCATAGCTTTCAAAATTCCATTCTCAGAATGGACAGCACACTCCTGCCCACTGAGCCTAATGAAAACGACGTCAGTCTTCGTATTCTCAAAGCGCCATCTTTTGTCCGAGAAGTCGAAGCAGCCATTGATATCCTCCAAAACTGGTTCACTGATAAAAATCGCAACCTAGAACCTTCCGATGTTTTGGTCGTTGTTCCTGACATTGAAAAGGCAGCGCCCATCATTGAAGGTGTCATGACGTCACTGCCGAAAGATCTTTACATCCCTTGGAAGATCATCGGTCTCAGTGAAGAAAAACAAAATGCACTCGCAGATGCGTTTGTGGGATTGGGCAAACTCTTGATGTCTGATTTCTCAGCCAGAGAGTTCTTTGCTTGGCTGGAAAAACTCCCCGTACAACAGCAGTGGAGCCTGTCTTTGGACGATATCTCCGTCATTCAAACGTGGCTTTATTCCGCCGGATATTCCGTCGGAATCGATCACGAGCAGCTTGCTGCACTTGATTTCACAGATGAGGACACGTCCCTTCAGGATGCCATGGAGCGGCTTTCTCTCGGCTTCTTCCTTGATGAAGCCTCTCCTCTGCCTTTCGCAAACGTTCTGCCTATCCGCGGCGACGAAGAAGCCGGCTTTGACGTCGTTTCCGACGGCTCCGGCCGTTTGCTCCAGTCGCTTTCTCAGCTTTACCTGAATCTTGCCGACCAACGCCGTGAATTGCTCGCCAGCGATTTTGCACTTCCGGCTGAGGCCTGGAAAGAAGCCCTCTTGGGCATGAAAAATCGTTTCTTCGGAAGCAGCTGCGATCCTGAAGAATCCTATAACTTCACGCAAATCATCGATACAGTCTGCGAGGGTATGGCTGCCGCTTTCGGCAGTGCCGAAAAACCGATCAGTTTTGACGTTGTATTAAGCGAACTGAGAAGCGAGCTCTCCAAAACAAAACGCGAGACAACAAGTTCCGGAACGATGACTTTTACATCCATCTCGCTGGCAAGAGGCATTCCCTTCAAGGTCATTTGCTGCTTAGGTTTTGATGAGAAAAGCGGATTCCCAGGAACGCCGAAATTTGAAGAATTTGATTTAACTAAGGATCACCGGCGACGCGGCGACCGAGACGCGAGAAAGGACAATAACGCCGTCTTTCTTGACACGCTTCTCAGTGCCCGGGAAAACCTTTTGATTTCCTACACCATCGGAACGAAACCGCAAAGCGAGAATAATCCGTCACTCGTCATTGACAATTTCAAAAATTACTTTCTTTCTCACGCCATGAGTGTAGGAATGGAAGACGGCACTGCTCAGGAAAAAGCGAATGAGCTCTGGAAGAGCATTGTCACTAAGGTTCCTTTAAATCGGTTTTCCATGAGGAATTTCTTAGAAGAACCGAATTCTTTAGATGAGAGAGAAAACAACCTCTTCTGGAAGAGCCCGCGGAAAGACGTTCTCGATTCAATCGAACACGCCTACAGGGACCCCGGTGCTAAGGAACCCATGTTTGCCAACACCGGGATTCCCGATGAGAAACTTCCTAAAACGATGCAGAACCCCGAACTCCGGGAACTGCAGGTTAATTTCCTCATAAAGTTCCTGACCTCTTACGATGAGTGGGCGGCTACCTTGCTCAAGCTCGAATCCTCAGATTTCGAAGCTGACGAAAGAATGATCGTCCCTGCTAAAGATGACAAACTCATGCACTCGAACGTCAGCCGAAAATTCCTTTCATTGCTTGAGAACAACTTCTCGGATCAAGAGGCCCTCGATCTTCTGGCCCTTAATCCTAAGTACGGCATCGAAAGCGTCCGGCGTGCGGTTCTCAGCTTTGAAGCCTCAGAAGTTACCGAGGCATATGTCGCAAGAAAACAATTTATGGAGACTGAGACTCTAACAACTGTCTCTGCGACGCTTGACTATCAAGTTCCGCCTGAAATATCGACATACGTCCGTCGCCTCACGGACAAAACAGATCTCTTCCTTTGGAAAACGGAAGGCGAGACCTTGCGCGTCAAGCTCGGCGTTTTTTGCTCTGCATCAGAACAAAATCGTGAACTATTGCGTCAAATTATTTGGACGGAGGCCGGAGAGCCATACGATTTGCTTGTCTTTAACGATAGTTCAGACACAGATCATTTCAGTATTTCTTACTCTTCGATTATTCAGAACCACGGCGCCGAACCGCTTAAAGCTTTCTTGAAGTTATTTGAGTGTCACTGCAGGCACGCACTGGGAATGAATGCCTCGGATGATGCCCTGCTTTGGCAAGGTGTTTCAGAGGAAAACGTACGGAAAGCGGCTGATTTATCCAAAGCTCTCAAAGAAGAACTCAGCGATTACTACAAACTCCTCAAAGGAGATGGCAAAAAGAAAGACATCCACCTTTCCGAAGCAATCAAAGCGCTGATTGATTTCGTTGAGAAACTTAAACCTTAATCGGAGTATTTATGCTTTTTAAAGAATTTGATGCAGCCACAACGCCGATTGAGGGGCGCATGCTTTTGGAGGCTAGCGCCGGCACTGGAAAAACGTATTCCTTGATGCGGGTGCTGCTCAGGCTTTTAGTCGAGAAAGGGATTGAGCTGGATCGGATTTTGGTTGTGACATTCACGAATGCGGCCACCGATGAACTGTCATCTCGTTTGCGCAGCAACCTGACGGAACTCATTGAACAAATCAGACTGAAGAAGGACGGCAGCTTCAACGATCTGCTGGATAGCTGGGAAGAAAAGAAATATTCTTCAACCGAGATTCTTGCAAAGCTGCAAACAGCCCTCAATAAGATTGACGATGCAGCCATTTTTACTATTCACGGCTTTTGCCAACGAATCCTTCAAGACTTTGTCTTTTCTTCAAAAGGAAACTACGACCTGTCTCTTATACACATCTCCGAGCCCACGAGACGCTCATGAATCTC
>USHK01000067.1 GCA_900554375.1 uncultured Sutterella sp. | reverse complement strand
ACGAGATTCATGAGCGTCTCGTGGGCTCGGAGATGTGTATAAGAGACAGATCAGCACTCCCACCGCTTTACCTCTTTGCTACCCGACCATGACGTCGTCATCCTCTCCGATTACGGCAAAGGCGGTTTAGACCGCATCGAAAACATGATTCAAGAGGGACGGACTTTCGGTCGTCCTATCCTGATCGATCCGAAGGGAGACGATTACTCCCGTTATAAAGATGCCACGGTGATAACGCCTAACCGCAACGAATTGGCTCAGGTGGTCGGCAAATGGAACAGTGAGGCTGACCTCTTCAACCGTGCGCAAAACCTGAGAAAGGAATTAAATCTGGAAAAGATCCTTCTGACACGAAGCGAAGAAGGCATGACCTTATTTGATGACGACGGCGCTTGGACCGTACCTGCGCATGCTCGAGAGGTCTACGATGTATCCGGCGCCGGCGATACAGTCATTTCCGTGCTCGGCGTCATGCTCTCAGCCGGATGCGACTGGCATACCGCCGTCTACATCGCCAATCAGGCCGGCGGAATCGTCGTCGGCAAACTCGGTACTGCAACTGTTACCCCGGAAGAACTCTTTAATACGCTTTAAATTAAGGAACTAAGAATGAGCTTTATTGTTACCGGTGCTGCCGGCTTTATCGGCGCCAATATCGTTAAAGGTCTCAACAACAGAGGCTGCAATGATGTCATCGCTGTCGACAACCTCACTCAGGCAGACAAGTTTGTCAATCTTGCCGACCATCACATCATCGATTATTTCGATAAAGTCGACTTCATCGAGAAAGTTAAAGCCCGAAAAATCGCTAAGCCGGAAGCTATTTTCCACGAAGGCGCTTGCTCCGACACCATGGAGCACAACGGTCACTACATGATGGAAAACAACTACCGCTACACGCTGGAGCTTTTCCGTTGGTGCCAGGAAGAAAAGATTCCCTTCATCTACGCTTCTTCTGCTGCAACCTACGGCGCATCCAATGTCTTTAAAGAAGACATCCGTTACGAAAAACCCTTGAATGTTTACGGTTACTCTAAATATCTCTTCGACCAGGTTCTTCGTAAAGAAATGCAGAAAGGTCTTACGGCGCCTGTCGCCGGCCTTCGCTACTTCAACGTTTACGGTCCGCATGAACAGCACAAAGGCCGCATGGCTTCCGTGGCATACCACCAGTTCCATCAATTCCGCAAGGACGGAAAGGTCAAACTTTTCGAAGGCTGCTTGGGTTATACGAACGGAGCTCAAATGCGAGACTTCGTTTACGTAGACGATGTCGTCGACGTGAACTTCTTCTGCCTGGATAAATCCGTCTCCGGCATTTACAACTGCGGCACCGGCAAAGCTCAGCAGTTTAATGACGTCGCACTGACGGTCGTCAACACACTGCGCGAACAGGAAGGGAAAGCTGCCTTGTCGCTTGCAGAAGCCGTAAATCAGGGATTCATTGAATACATCCCGTTCCCGGAAGCATTGGTCGGCAAATATCAAGCCTACACTCAGGCAGATCTCACCGAGCTCAGAAAAGCAGGATGCGAAGTTAAGTTTAAGAGCGTACAAGAGGGCACTCACCTGTATATGCTCGAACTCCTCAAGAAATTCGCATGAGATTTTGCTTCACCTTCAGGCCTCGATTTAGCAACGCGGTAAAAGCCGCGTTTCTAGATAGAGACGGCGTCATTAACGTGGACTACGCTTATGTCCACAGTCGAGAAAATTTTCACTTCATTCCCGGTGCACTTGAGGGAGCGGCCGAGCTTGTCCGAAAAGGCTATCAGCTGGTGATCGTGACAAACCAGAGCGGAATAGGACGCGGAAAGTACAGTATTGATCAATTCAGAGAGTTAACGTTTTGGCTTGCGGGCGTTTTCGCACAACACAACGCTCCTCTCTCGGCTGTATATTTCTGCCCGCATCATCCTACCCACGCTTTTGCACCATATCTGAAAGACTGTGATTGTCGAAAACCTAACCCCGGCATGCTGCTCCAGGCGGCCCAGGAACTCAATATCGACCTGACGCAAAGCGTTCTCATCGGAGATAAAACCTCTGACATACAAGCCGCAAAAGCCGCCGGTCTCTCCAAAGCCGTTTTAGTGCAATCCGACGGCACAAAACCTTGGACGGAATGCCCCGTCCCTCACTTGCAGGCCAAAGACCTTCTCGCAGCAGCCAAACTACTATGAGTCAGCATCTTCCTCCTCCTTCTTTCGAGAAAAAGATTGTCCCTTTCGAAAAACTCGAAGAATTCGTGCGCACCCTTCCGCACCCTGTCGTTCTGACCAACGGCGTCTTTGACATCCTTCATCGCGGCCATGTGACGTATCTGGCTCAGGCCGCTTCCCTGGGTGCAAGCCTAGTTGTCGCCGTCAACAGCGACGAATCTGTCCGAATGCTCGGCAAAGGGCCGGACCGTCCGATTAATTCTGAAAATGACCGGGCTGCCGTCCTTGCGGCATTGGAAAGTACTGCCGGTGTCGTGATTTTTAAGGACAAGGTTCCGCTGGAAGTCGTAAAAAAAGTCCGCCCCGACATCTACGTCAAGGGCGGAGATTACGAGATCTCTCAGCTTCCTGAAGCCGAGATCGTTCATTCCTACGGAGGAAAAGTTGTGACGGTCGCTTTTGATTACGACCGAAGCACAACCAAACTCCTAAATAAAGTCAGATCTAAATAATTCTGTAACCTTCTTTGCGGGCGTAGTGAACAGTTGCATTCAGGAAACCCTGTTTGGAACCGCAGTCAAAACGCTCGCCGTCGTATTTACAGGCAACGGTTTTACCTTTCGGAATTTCGCGAGCGATCGCATCCGTCAGCTGGATTTCCCCGCCGGCACCGCGGTCGATCTTGCGCAGACTGTCAAAAATTTCAGGCTCAAGAACATAACGCCCGATCACGGCCATGGTAGAAGGAGCAACCTGAGGATCAGGTTTTTCAACGATAGAGCGGATCGTCGGGCACTTCTCATGCTCGCCGTTGACTTCAACAATACCGTACTGTTTTGTCAGTTCACGAGGAACGGTTTGTACTGCCAGTACGTTGCCGCCGTTATTCTCTTCACGAGCCTTGATCAGTTGTGCAATCGCAGGCTGTTTAGCATCGATCAGGTCGTCAGCCAGTAAAACGGCAAACGGCTCTTCTCCGACGACCGGCTGAGCGCAAAGGACTGCATGCCCCAAACCTAGAGGTTCAGGCTGACGGATAAAAATGAAATTAATTCCGGGCGGCACAACTGCTTTCAAAGTGGCTAAAAGAGCATTTTTGTTTTTGCTCTTTAAATCGCGCTCAAGCTCTGGCGCGCTGTCAAAATGGTCTTCAATGGCGCGCTTATGACGGCCCGTAATGAAGATCATGTCCGTTATACCGGCGGCGGCCGCTTCTTCGACTGCGTATTGGATCAAAGGTTTGTCCACCACAGGAAGCATTTCTTTCGGCATCGCTTTCGTTGCAGGAAGGAAACGAGTGCCGAGACCGGCAACCGGGAATACTGCTTTTCTAACAGGTTTCATTTTCGTCATTTGAGTACAAAACACTACTGCCGTAAGTTTAACCGTCTTCGCAAAAAATTCGAGCCTTATCCGTTGGCAATCGCTTTAGCTAAAGCCTCGGCTGCATTCGCATCGTTGGCCACATATTCATTACCCCAAATTTCCTGAAGTTTGGCTCTCATGCGATCCTCACAGATTTTCGCAACCTCGTGACGCGTCAGCTCTTTTGTATTGCTGATCGGCTCTAGGAAATAGACAACAACTTCTGCATCATCCATCGTGACAACATTCCATAGAGAACCGAACAATGTGACATCTCCGGAAAAAGCGGCCTGCTTCGTCGGTTTTCCTTTATTTTTGTAGGAAAGGATTACAGGCTGAACTGTCGCCCCGATTTCACAGGCCGGTGCGATAAAGTTAGCTTTAATCGGCAGAAGTTCGTTTCCGAAAGTTGTCGTCCCCTCGGCAAAAATTGTCACCGCTTCGCAGTTGCACAGCGCGCCGCGGATGTCGTCGTTAATTCGCAGAATTGCCCGTTTGCTTGAGCGGTTGATAAAAAGCGTCCCGATCTGCTGAGCGATCAATCCGAAAATCGGCCATTTTGCAATTTCAGCCTTAGCGATAAAACGGCTCGGAAGCTGAGAGTCCAAAGAGAAGATATCAAGCCAAGAAACATGATTGCTTAAAACCATGTAGGCCGGAGGAGCGTCAGTCAATCCGCATTCATGCAGCAATTCCGGCACGTTGCCTTCGTAGCTGCAGCGCACGCCGGCAAGCTTTAGCACTTGAGTCGGATAGTAGCGGAGCATCCTGCCTTTTTCTTTCCGATCTACTCGCTTAAACCGTGTGTACGCCTGAAAAAGACAGACGAAGGCATAACAAACGACTCTGCTGAAACGCCAAATGCCTTTAATTGTTTTCATTTTTTTCTCCGGGGGCTTTGTTCAGCCATTGGTCAAGAATAATGGCGGCTGCCTCATCATCGATCGGATCGTCATCATCTGCATCATGATAGCTTTCTGCCTCTACAGAACTGTAGCGCTCGTCTTCCCGTACAACGGGAATCCCGTACCTGCCTTCAATTTGATTAGCAAAACGTTCGCAGATCGGCGTCATGTCATTCGGCTTGCCGTCTTTATGACGAGGAACTCCAACCACAACAGCTGCTGGCTGCCACTCTGAGAGCACCTGTGTAATTTCCGCCCATTTCTGATCATTTTTTTTCCAATGAATGATTCTCAAAGGACGCGCAGACTTAGTCAATAGATTGCCGACGGCTACGCCGATTCTTTTCAGACCGTAATCAAAAGCGATAACAATTGAGTCTTCCGAAAGTCTTTCCAGTGCAGATTGCTGAGACATCTTATTTAATAACGAAAAAAGCTCGACAAATCGTCATGAGAGAGCCCAGAAAAGCCTTATTCTAATTCCCAAAAGCTTTTTTCTTTTCCTTTCGAAAACCGAAAACCCTTAATTAGGCTCCTTGTCGCCTAAAATTCGATCATGTATGAGAGGAGTAATAATAATGGTTGAGTTCAGTGCGACGCTCTCAGACGCTCTCGCACCGGTAACGCTAATTTCCGGCGTAGGGTTGCTTCTGGTTTCCATGTCAGCGCGTTATTGCCATGCGACGAGCCGAATCCGACAGCTATTAGCGGAGCGTAAAGAAGAATCAGAAGACTTTCATGAAGAAGTTGACCAATCCATTGACCTTATTTACAAACGAGCCAGCCTTCTGAAAACCGGAATTTTGACCCTTATGATTTCAGCGGCTTTCAGCAGCCTTCAAGTTCTAGTCATCGTCATTGAACGGCTTTTTACTTTAGATTTATCTCTGATGAAATCGACAATGCTGCTGGCCTCAGTGATCTTCATTGTTCTCTCCAGCTGCATCTATGTCAGCGAGGTTCAGATTTCCGTAAAGGCGCTGGGCCTGACGGTACACCACCATAACAGACCGCAATAGGAGAATGGATATGCTTTCTTATGCGGTCACACTTTCCGATGCCTTAACCCCAATCACGCTGATTTCCGGTGTCGGCTTGCTGCTGTTGGCCATGACAGCCCGCTACAACTACACTACCGATCGAGTACGAGCCCTACTTAAAGAGCGGCGACAAAAAGCACCTGCAATTGATCCCGTTCTCGAGAAAGCCATTCGCCTTACCTACGAGCGCAGTCACTTGTTAAAAAACGCGATTTTGGCTGTAACAACTTCCGCAGCCTTCTCCGGTATTCTCGTTTTGGTGACGATCCTGGAGCACCTCTCAGGACTTAATATGGAAGTTTGGAAATCCACCATGCTGCTGACTGCTGTTGTATTCATTGTGGTCTCCACTATTTTCTTTGTGCTTGAAATTCAAATTTCTCTAAAAACCATCCGCACTTCCATCCGGATTGCGAGAGGCTCATAGTGGTGCGACTCCGCTGAATATTTCCTCCAAAAAGGCGATGATGGGATCATCGTCATTGGAGGAAAATATGACACAAAACAATGCAAACAATCGTGTGGTAAATGAACTGCTGAAGCCTCTTAAGAAGCGCAGCGGTGCAATGATCGGCTGGGGCATCTTCTGTATCGTCCTCGGCACGATCGGTTTATTTGCACCTATCGCTTTCTCTGTCGGCGTCACCATCTTTATCGGCGCAATGCTTTTGGTTTCCGGTGCGACAGGCCTAGCGCTGTTCTGGAAAGCCGAGGGCTGGGGTGCAAGAACCGCAGCTATTATCCTTGCCCTTCTGACCGCTCTTACGGGTCTGCTCTTGATGTTCTATCCGATCGCGGGCACAGAAACACTTACACTCTTCCTGGCTTCCTACTTCATCGCAATCGGTTTAGTTAAGTGCTGGGCTGCATTCTCCAACACGGATGCAAAAGGCTGGGGTCTGATGCTCTTCTCCGCCATCGTTTCCTTACTGTTAGGCGGTTGCCTTTGGTGGGGTTGGCCTCAGAGTGCCACCTGGATTTTCGGCATCTTCGTTGCAATCGAATTGATCTTTGACGGATGGACCGCTCTTATGT
>USHK01000066.1 GCA_900554375.1 uncultured Sutterella sp. | reverse complement strand
ACGTAAGGAGTCGTCGGCAGCGTCAGATGTGTATAAGAGACAGCAAAAGACGGCATGGTGATGACGGACGGCTGGACCAAGAACACCGGTCATACCGCATCGGATTTAGCTCAGAAGTTCGAAGGGTACGGCGTAGACGCCATTCTTTATACCGATATTAGCCGTGACGGCATGCTTACAGGCTGCAACGTTGAAGCTACTGCTGAGTTAGCCAGCCAGCTGTCTATTCCCGTCATCGCTTCCGGCGGCATTCGCGATTTGGAAGACATTCGCAAGCTGCTTGCCGTTGAAGATGACGGCGTGACGATGGCGATTTTAGGCCGTTCACTTTACGAAGGTACCTTGGACTTCACACAGGCGCTTGATTTGGTCGAGGCAACAGAGGCTGCCAGGGACAATCAAGCTGATCTCGAAGGATAAATTCATGCTCGCAAAACGCATCATTCCGTGCTTGGACGTGACCGGCGGCCGTGTCGTCAAGGGGACGAATTTCGTCGATCTGAGAGACGCCGGTGACCCCGTGGAAATTGCCCGTCGTTACGACGAGCAGGGAGCCGACGAATTGACTTTCCTGGACATCACGGCGACCTCGGACGAAAGAGATTTAATCCTCAAAGTGATTGAAGATGTTGCCGCTCAAGTCTTTATTCCTTTGACTGTCGGCGGAGGGGTGCGTAAAGCTGAAGACGTTCGCCGTTTGTTAAATGCCGGTGCGGACAAAGTCTCGATTAACTCTGCAGGCGTCAACAATCCAGACCTGATTGCCGAGACCTCTTCAATCTACGGCAGCCAAGCAATTGTTGTTGCCATTGATGCAAAGCGAAGAGGCGACGGTACGTGGGAAGTTTATACCCGAGGGGGAAGAACGCCTACGGGTATCGATGCTGTCGAATGGGCAAAGAAAGTTGAAAAGCTGGGCGCCGGAGAGATTCTTCTCACCAGTATGGACGGTGACGGAACGAAAGCCGGGTTTGATCTGGATCTCACCCGTACTGTGAGTGATTCGGTTTCGATTCCTGTCATTGCATCGGGCGGGGTAGGAAATCTTCAGCATTTGGTCGACGGTATTGTCGAAGGCCACGCGGATGCCGTGCTGGCTGCTTCGATTTTCCACTTCGGCGAATACACAATTGAAGAAGCTAAGCGCTACATGCAGGAGCGCGGCATTCCTGTTCGTCTCGACTGAGGACTGAGCCGAAATGATCGAAGAAGTTCGCTTTAATACTGACGGTTTGGTTCCTGTTATTGCTCAGGACGCTCACGACGGCACCATCCTGATGCTCGCCTGGGCGAACAAGGAGGCTCTGGAAGAGACGCTGAGGACCGGCTTCGGGACGTACTTTTCTCGTTCCCGTCAAAAGCTTTGGCGCAAAGGCGAAGAGAGCGGAAACCGTCAAAAGATTTTTGAGATTTTGCTCGACTGCGACGGTGACTCCGTCATTTATAAAGTCGAACAAAAAGGAAATATTGCTTGTCATACCGGCCACAGAAGCTGTTTTTACCGCAGCTGGGACGGGAAAGACTGGAAAGAGAATGCTCCGGTCCTGAAGTCTCCGGAAGAGATGTATGGCAAGGGGCATCACTGAAGGAATAAAAATGGAAAGAGTTCCTGTCATTAGCGAGATTGCTGACGTCATCGACAGTCGTAAAGGCGGAGATCCGAAGGTTAGCTACGTTGCTAAATTATTTTCGAAAGCGCCGGATGCTGCGTTGAAGAAGGTCGGCGAGGAAGCTACCGAAGTCGTGATGGCTGCAAAAGATGGTGATCGTGACCACCTGATTTATGAAACTGCCGACCTTTGGTTCCATTCGATGGTTGTCCTTTCTCAGGCGGGGATCCGTCCTGAAGAAGTGCTTCAGGAGCTGGCTCGCAGAGAAGGAACATCAGGTTTGGTCGAAAAAGCTAATCGAAAAGAATCGTGAGAAAGCGTTAATAAGAACCCTATGGTAGGGTTATCCATATTGAGCCGACGGCTGAATTCTTTAAAAATATAAAAGTAACTTGGAGAATGGTATGCAAAAGGAAGATTGCCTTTTTTGCAAAATCGCAAGGGGAGAGATTCCTTCCCAGAAAGTTTATGAAGATGACGAAGTGATTGCCTTTAAAGACATTCACCCTGCTGCACCCGTTCATCTCCTGATTATCCCGAAACAGCATTACGATTCTTTGGCCGTCATGGGCAAAGCAGAAGAGCCGCTTTTAGGTAAAATGCTGGCTTTAGCGCCTGTGTTGGCAAAAGAAGCGGGTGCAAATAACGGCTTCCGCGTTGTGATCAACACCGGACATGACGGTGGTCAGGAAGTAAATCATATTCACGTACATGTCTTGGGCGGCCCACGTCCTTGGACAAAACTCTAGGAGTAAAAAATGGGTTCTCTTTCCATCTGGCATTGGTTGGTTGTGCTGGTTATCGTTGTTTTGATCTTCGGTACCAGCAAACTTAAGAACATGGGCAAAGACCTCGGCGGTGCCGTTAAGGGCTTCAAAGAAGGTATGAAGGAAGCACAGGACGAACCGGCTAAACCGGCCCAGGTTGCTGATCAGAAACCGGCTGAGGCACCTGCTGCTAAAGAAGCTACACCTGAAGAAAAGAAACAGGCTTAATTCAACACGATTGAGTACATATGCTTGATTTAAGCATGGGCGAAATCGGGGTCATCGCAGCCATCGCATTGGTTGTCCTCGGCCCTGACAAACTCCCTCAGGTAGCAAAGACTGCAGGCTCTCTCATGGGAAAAGCCCAGAGATTTGTCTCGCAGGTTAAAAACGACATCGACAAAGAGGTCGAACTTTCTGAATTGAAGAAAATTCAGGAAGACGCCAAGAAGATGGCGAGCGACCTTCAGTCGAGCCTGAAGAACACAACCGACTCCATTGAAAAACAGGTCAGCGATGTGCGGGACTCCGTCACTTCCGCTGGTCAGGAAGTTAAGTCTACGATGGACAATGCTTCCAAGGAGCTTAAGGATCAGTGGATGGACTCCACCGCTCCGAAGAGCGAACTTTCAATGGAGAATATCGTTGACGGAGCTGCCAAGACTGAAACCGCTTCGGCTTCTGCTGCTGCGGGTCACGGCAAGGACGCCGCTTGGGAAAATCTCGACAAGTCAGTCGACACCTCTATGCTGGAAAAAGCCTTTGATTGGGGTGCGTCGGATATCAAGCCGACCCTGCCTCAGGAACTGAGTGGTCCTGCTCCTACTGTCGATTCCTACAACTTCGGACAAGCGCCGGCTAATACGCCTATGGCTGATCCCAACGCTCCTACGCTTGCCGACCTAATGCGTGAAATCAATGCGCTCAAGCAGCAGGTTGAGGCTCAGAAGATTGCTGCTTTGCCAAAGACCGGAGCAGGCCGCTTTGCGCCGCGCAGTCACGTTAACAAAACCCGTATTTCACGTGTTTCAGAATGAGTGATAAAGATTTGGTAGAACGCCCGGAAGACGGGCCGGAAGATGACCGCGAGCAGACGCTGGTCGCTCATTTAATTGAGCTCCGCTCTCGTATTGTCCGTATGGCTGTGTCGGTTCTGCTGGTTTTTGCCTGCTTGTCGCCGTTCATGAAGCAGATTTTCGACTACCTGAGCAAGCCGCTGATGGTGGCTTTGCCTCAGGGTGCAAAACTGCTTGCCACCGGTGTGATAGCACCGTTTATGGTGCCTTTGAAAGTGACGTTGTTTGTCGCTTTCGTAATTGCACTGCCTTACGTGCTGTGGCAGCTTTGGGGCTTCATTGCCCCCGGACTTTATCGAAAAGAGAAAAAACTTGCCGCTCCGATCATCATTTCGAGTTTGGTGATGTTTTTCTTGGGAATGGCTTACTGCTATTTCATCGTATTTCGCATGGTCTTCCAGTTCATTGCCGGGTTCTCTCCGAACTCGGTGAACTTTGCACCGGACATTGATTCGTACTTTAGCTTTGTGCTGGCACTTTTTTTAGCGTTCGGCTTAACGTTCGAAGTGCCGATTATTGTGGTTGTTTTGAACCGCATGGGCATTACTTCGATTTCAAAGCTGAAGAAAGCACGTCCTTATATGGTCGTCGGCGCTTTCGTCTTGGCCGCTATTGTGACACCGCCGGATGTTCTTTCCCAATGCTTGCTGGCTTTGCCGCTGGTGATTTTATATCAGGTCGGCATTTGGCTATGTGCCGTATTCGGCAAGAAGGATGAGCCTGACGAAGAAAACGCAGAGTCATCCTAAATAATTTAGATAAATAAAACTCCCGCACTCACCGAGGCGGGATTTTTATTTGGGGAATGTTTTCGCAGTGCAGGCCTAAAGTTTCGTTTTCCCGTGATCACAGAAAAAGATGAGAAGGACGCCTGCTAGTAGGAAGACGAAACTCCAACTAAACGAAGCAAGCTTGATGTCTCCCATTCCCACGAGCGGGGCGGCCAGGCCTCCAGCGAGATAGCCGAGGCCTCCGATAACAGAGGACGCGATGCCGGCAAATTTTCTGCCTTTTTCCATGGCCAAGGTAGTTGAGCTCGGAAACATGAATCCAAGTCCAAAGCGCATTAAGGCGACGGGCGAAAGGTAGGCGAAGAGCGATTGAGTTAGAAAATATAAAAATAGACAGCAAACCGCCCCGAAAAACGCGAGAAGAGCTCCAAACTTTAAAGATTTTTCAACTGAGCTGAATTTCACGGATAAGATTGAGCCACAAGCGATAATTAATGCGTTGAATGCGAAGATGAGAGAGAAAAGTACCCCGCTTAAGCTGTATTCCTGCTGAATGATGAACGGCGCTGCGGAGATATAACAAAAAATGGCGGACATCGAGCAAGCATAGGCAAGGGAGGCGGGAACGAAACCTTTTTCTCTGAGAATATCGCCGAACCCCTTTAGAACATTTTTCCACCCGACTCCGCTTCTTCTATCCGGAGGCAGACTTTCCCGGAAGAATAAAGTTCCTAATGCCAAACAAATTCCTAAGCTCAAAAGAATCAAAAAAATTCCCCTCCAACCGACAATTTGAGCAACGATACCTCCGCTCAGTGGCGCGGCGATGGGGGCTAATCCGTTAATGGCGCTGATGAATGCAATTATTTGAGCGAGTTTTTTCCCATGATAGAGGTCGGTTGCGACAGAGCGAGAAATAACGATACCTCCGGCAGCCCCCATTCCTTCGAGAAAGCGAAAAAAGGTAAAAAACCAGATTGATTCGCTGCAGAGGCAGCCAACAGTGGCGGATAGATACAAAAGCAGAGAAAAAAGAAGAACTGCTTTTCTTCCGAATCTATCACTGACCGGACCGAGTAAGACTTGACCGACGGCTAAGCCACCCATGCAGAAAGTTAGACCAAGCTGGATGACGGAAGCAGGTGTTTTAAAGACATGTGTCATCTCAGGCAAAGCCGGAAGATACATGTCGATCACGAACGGGCCAAAGCCGTTTAGAAGACCCAAAAAAAAGACGAGGTAAAGGAAATAGCCTCTGGAACTTTCTTTTTCCATTCTCAGAACTTGAAGATATTATTTTCTTTAGAGACAAATCCTGTCGACACTGCAGCACCGAATAATTCTGAAAGAAGCGAGGCAAATTCATCACGTGCTTTGAGAACCTCTTCTTCATTGATACCGATGAAGCCGTCGAGCGGAATCAGATATTCCGTGGTGAGATCAGTGATTTTCCCGTCATCGCTTTGTCGCCAAATGAATCGGCGCGTTTTAACCTGATGCCCTGAGACATAAACAAGTTCTCCTGCTGGAACGTCTTCATCCGTCAGAGTTCCCAACGGTCTGAAGAGGTCTCCCTTTTCAGAAAATCTGACTGCGATTGAGTTCTCTTGTGCGTTAGCCAAATCATGGGCACCAACGGCCAGCAGATACTTCAAAGAAATGGCATTCCCAAGATCAACTATTGGGTCGATCTCTGGGAGCAACCCCCCTTTTTGTACTCTTCGAGACAGAGCTTCGATAGAACACATAAATTTGTTCGGGTTGATTCCGGTCTTTTGCAGGGCGGAACGATAGGCAGAAATGTTTTTGGTTTCTCTTAACGCAATACCTTGAGACTGATGAAAGAACTGTTGAAGTTCTTTTCTGAACAGTTCGTTTACTGCGTTGGCCCCGCCCTCTTTGTTTGGAATGGAGGCGCGGATGACGCCGACGCAATAATCGGGGAGAACCTCAAAAACTTTGTTTTCCACACTGAAAGAATTATTCATTTTTTTGCCTCACTGGTATCTGAATTTCTGTCACGTAAAGGTTCTGATCGGAAGTGAACCCTGAATCGACCAAGGTTATTTCTCGGGAAAAATCGGTAATTTCTAAGTTATTTGCGGAGATGAATTCCAATAACTTCGTGTAGGCAGCAGGAGCTTCTTTGTGGAGGCCCTTAAAACGTGTGACGACGCCGAGCTGAGGAGGAGTAGTGAGAAATTTCCCGGAGAAGGAATCTTCCTTATCAAGCATTAAAAAAACGAAGTCGTATGTCTCTAGGCTGTCCTCCTTGAGGTGATTTTTCGAAATGCCGAGACCTGTCTCTTATACACATCTCCGAGCCCACGAGACGCTCATGAATCTCGT
>USHK01000065.1 GCA_900554375.1 uncultured Sutterella sp. | reverse complement strand
GCATACGAGATTCATGAGCGTCTCGTGGGCTCTGAGATGTGTATAAGAGACAGGCTGAAGGTGCAGAGGCGGCTTTGAGACTATCGGACGGCAAGGTCATCGCTTTTAATATGGATGAGAACGAGGAAGAAGTCTTTTCGGACCGATATGCCTGTCCTTACTGCGGATACTCAGTTCCAAAGCTCGAACCAAAACTTTTCTCATTCAATAGTCCGAGCGGCAGCTGTCCGACCTGCAACGGTATGGGTGAAGTTGACGGCTGGGATATCGACAAGGTGGTGGAATTCCCTGAGCTTTCTCTGAGAAGCGGGGCAATACAAGGCTGGAGCTGTACGCAGCCGTATAACTTCACGCTGCTCCAGGATTTATCTCAAGCGAAGAATATTTCTTTAGATGAACCTTGGGAAAAACTGAGTCCGGAAGCACAAAAAATGGTCTTGTACGGAACAAGAGACAAGATTTCATTGACCTTCTGCAGTCCGAAGGGAGAGAAGATCACTCGAGAGCAGCCCTTTGAAGGCATTATCCCGATGTCGAATCGCCGCTTTGAGACCACGGAAAGCTCTGCTGTGAAGGCTGATCTTGAAAAATGGCGTTCGCTCCAAACTTGCCCTGCTTGTCATGGCGCACGCCTTAATGAGGCCGCACGCAACACTTACATTGGCTTTGGAGATCAGAAAAAAGCCATTCAGGAGATCTCTGCGTTTCCGCTAGATAAAGTTGAGGCCTATTTTCGAACACTCAAGCTCGAAGGTTCATCACTGGATATCGGCAGGAAGCTCATCGACGAAATTTTGTTTCGCCTGAAGTTTTTAATTGATGTGGGTTTAAGCTATCTCACCCTGGACCGGAGAGCAGATACCCTTTCCGGCGGCGAGGCTCAGAGAATTCGATTGGCCGGACAAATCGGTTCACGTTTAAGCGGTGTCATTTATGTGTTGGATGAGCCATCCATCGGTCTCCATCAAAGTGACAACGATAAGCTCATCCATACGCTGAAAACATTAAGAGACCTCGGCAACAGTGTGGTTGTCGTGGAGCACGACGAGGACACCATCCGAGCGGCAGACTACGTTGTGGACATGGGCCCGGCTGCCGGAGTGCACGGAGGGGAAGTCATTGCAGCGGGCACACCAAAAGAAATAGAGAAAGACCCGAACTCTCTGACGGGTGCCTATCTCAGCGGAAGACTTAAAGTTCGTCAAACTAATGCCGAGCGGAAAAAACCGGACGGACGATTTCTGGAGATTAAAGGCGCATCGGGACATAACCTAAAGGATGTGGATGTTTCTGTACCGGTTGGTCTTATGACGGTAGTTACCGGTGTTTCGGGTTCAGGAAAATCGACCTTGGTTAACCAGACAATTTATAACATCGCGGCCCATGCTCTGAACCGCGCGCAAACTCAACCTTGTCCTTACAAGTCGGCATCCGGTCTTGAGTTTTTTGATAAGGTCATTGCTGTAGACCAGAGCCCCATTGGGCGCACGCCTCGTTCCAACCCGGCAACCTACACTGGCGTCCTCGCGGGTATTCGAGATTTATTCGCCGAAACTCCCATTGCAAGAGAGAGGGGATACGGTTCGGGCCGTTTTTCCTTCAATGTCAAAGGTGGTCGGTGCGAGGCTTGTGAAGGCGAAGGTTTGGTAAAAGTCGAAATGAACTTTTTACCTGACATGTATGTCCCATGTGACGTTTGCGGTGGTACCCGCTACAATCGTGAAACGTTAGAAGTGGAATATAAAGGAAGAAATATTGCAGAAGTGCTGGATCTAACCGTCGATGAAGCCTTAGAAGTCTTTTCGGCAGTTCCGGCGGTTGCAAGAAAGCTGCGTACCCTCGCAGATGTCGGATTAGGTTATATCAAGTTAGGACAGAGTGCGACAACGCTCTCCGGCGGAGAGGCTCAGCGCGTGAAACTAGCGCATGAACTTTCCAAGAGGGGAACGGGAAAGACGCTGTATGTACTGGATGAACCGACAACCGGCTTGCATTTTCATGACGTTGCGATGTTGCTGTCAGTGTTTAAGAAACTGCAAGATGCGGGGAATACGTTATTAATTATCGAGCACAACTTGGATGTTATCCGAGCAGCCGATTGGATTATTGACATGGGTCCGGGCGGGGGAGAGGACGGAGGAAGGATCCTTTTTGAAGGAACACCCGAAGAACTAATAGAAATCCCCGCTAGTAAAACCGCCCGATATCTAGGAAACTAAGAAAGATAAAGCAGAGGTTCCCTTGACTAAAGAAAAAGACCGTTTTGAAGAACTCCTCGTAGAGTCCTTCTATGTAGCGATTGATGCTGCAGATCCCCACAAGGTTGTGCCGCCTCATATTCCTTCAACCTTCCAAGGAGAAGTGGTTGTTGTCGGCGCTGGAAAGGCCGCAGCCAGTATGGCTGCTGCAGTGGAGCAGGCTTGGCCGGAAAAAGACTTAACCGGTGTGGTCATTACGCGCCACGGCCATTCGGAAGAGACTCATAAGATTCAAGTGCTTGAGGCGTCTCACCCGATTCCGGACAAATCGAATTTAGAAGCAACACAGAAGATGATGGATCAGCTCGACCATCTGAAGGAGGGCAGCTTGCTGCTTGCCCTCATTTCCGGGGGTGGTTCGAGTCTTCTCTCTCTTCCTGTCGAAGGCGTCACAATTGAAGATATTCGAAAGGTGACAGAGGACTTACTGAAGTCCGGCACTTCCATTGACCATATTAATGCCGTCCGCAAACACGTCTCTCAGGTGAAAGGCGGACAGCTTGCCCTGGCGGCTCGTGCCAAAGGAGCAGAAGTTCTTTCGCTGATTATTTCGGACACGGTCGGCGACAATCCCTCCGACATTGCTTCCGGACCTTGTGCAGAAGACTTCTCTACCTATGCCGACGCTCTGTGGTATCTAAGTCAGGCACATGTTGATGCGCCTCCCTCGATTTTGAATCACCTTCGCAACGGGGCGCGGGGAATTATTCCCGAGACTCCGAAAATCGGTGATCCGAGAATGAGGGGTGTAAAGAATAAGATTATTGCGAACTCATTCAAGGGACTTCAGGTGGCAGCGGCCTTCTTCAAAGAAAAAGGTATGCGTCCCGTCATTATCGGTGACGGGATCACGGGTGAAGCGAAGGCGGTGGCTCAGCAGGTGTCCCGTAAGGTTCGTTTGGAGCTTTCTAAACCTCGCCGCAAGCCGGTGGTTCTTCTCTCGGGCGGAGAGTGCACGGTAACTCTTACCGGACGCCGTATCGGCAAGGGAGGACCCTGCTCTGAGTTCCTGCTGGCGCTTGCTCAGGAATTAAAGGGAGAGCCTATCTACGCGATGGCAACTGATACGGACGGTGTGGACGGAAACGGAGAGGCCGCAGGTGCGATTCTGCGTCCCGACAGCATGGCCCGTGCAGAAGAATTGGGCTTGGATCCTCAGAAATATCTTGAGGAACACAATGCAGAAGAATTTTTCGGAAAACTCGGTGATCTGCTTGATACCGGACCTACACGGACCAACATCAATGATTATCGTGTCATTCTCATTCCGTAATTGAGAGTAAACGCATGCAACAAACATCCCAAGGAAATCTCACGAGTCGGATCCTTGGGATTTGTTTTTTCAGCCTCAGCAACAACCCCGACGCGAAGCATGCGCTAAAGGTCCGAAGCCAAGCCGAAGATATTAAAATACTGACTCCAAACCTCTTTAAACATTGATCCACAATCCCGGAGGAAGCGACTTCCCCCACAGGAAACAAGCTTAAAAATGAGCAATACGACACAGTTACGCCTCGACGCTTCACGTGCACTCTCTGACTTCAGAACCGAGCGACTTTTGAAAAAGATTCAAAAAATCAGTCCTGAAGTGGTTACTCTCAACAGCCGCTACATCCATTTTGTGAATGTGGACGGCGCACTATCTTCTGATGAGTTTCATGTACTGGAATCGATTCTCGATTACGGAGAGAAAGCAATCGTTACCGCTTCTACCGAACGTTTTATGGTTATTCCCCGTTTGGGGACAATTTCGCCTTGGGCTTCCAAAGCGACAGATATCGTCCATAACTGCGGCCTTAACAAAGTCCTTCGTGTGGAAAGAGGTACTTGCTACGAACTGATTTTGAAAGGAAATACAGCTCTTAAGCCGGAGGAGCGCGAAGCGATTGCTGCCGTCCTCCACGACCGCATGACTGAAAGCGTTGTGAGCCCCGATGTCAACCCGGCTATTGTATTTGCCGATGCGAAAGGCAAGAGCATGCAGTCGATCGATCTTCTCGGAGAAGGAAGAGAAGCATTAGAGAGAGCAAATGTAGAGCTGGGACTGGCGCTGAATGAGGACGAAATTCAATATCTAATTGATGCCTTTACGAAGCTCAGCCGCAACCCCACGGACGTTGAGCTCATGATGTTTGCTCAGGCTAATTCCGAACACTGCCGCCATAAGATTTTTAATGCCAGCTGGACAATTGATGGGGAAAAGAAGGACAAGTCTTTGTTCTCCATGATTCGCGAAACCCACAAGGCACATCCGGAAGGAACCATCGTTGCGTATTCTGATAATGCGGCAATTTTTGAAGGCGGGGAAACTGCCCGTATGTACCCGCGCGGAAATGAAGACGCTGTGGGGGGCCGTTCTTACTCGACCGTGGTTGAGCCGACACACTCCGTTTTTAAAGTTGAAACGCATAACCATCCGACGGCCATTTCTCCTTTCCCGGGTGCCTCAACCGGCTCCGGCGGCGAGATACGTGACGAAGGTGCGACCGGCCGTGGTGCAAGACCGAAAGCAGGCTTAACTGGTTTTACCGTCTCGGCGCTTCGAATCCCCGGACACGAACAAGGC
Organism: uncultured Sutterella sp.; assembly: GCA_900554375.1. GTDB lineage: Bacteria > Pseudomonadota > Gammaproteobacteria > Burkholderiales > Burkholderiaceae_F > Parasutterella. The sequence goes on along the minus strand of USHK01000065.1, from coordinate 1,709 downwards.
TGGGAAAATGACCGAGATGTCAGCAAGGCCTCCGAAGCAGCACCGTACTACGGAGCTCCTTCTCGTATGGCTTCTCCTCTAGAGATCATGATTGACGGTCCTTTAGGCGGCGCGGCATTTAATAACGAATTCGGCCGTCCCAATATTCTCGGCTATTTCCGTTCTTTTGAAGCTAATGTTGACGGCACGCGTTACGGCTATCACAAGCCGATTATGCTTGCCGGCGGCTTGGGCAATATTCGCAATGATCAAACGCATAAACTCGGTCTTCCGACCGGTACGCTTCTAGTGGTTTTGGGGGGTCCGGGCATGCGTATCGGTATCGGCGGCGGCGCGGCTTCTTCTATGGGCGCCGGCGCCAACAGCGAATCTTTAGACTTTGCCAGCGTGCAGCGCGGCAACCCCGAAATGGAGCGGCGCGCACAGGAGGTGATCGATCGCTGCTGGGAGGCCGGAGAGAACAATCCGATCTTAGCAATTCACGATATCGGCGCCGGCGGTCTTTCCAACGCGATGCCGGAATTGGCCGACCTCTCCGGCAAGGGCGCAAAACTGGATTTGAACAAAGTTCCGGTTGAAGAAAGCGGCATGAGCCCGCTGGAAATTTGGTGCAACGAATCTCAGGAAAGGTATTCGCTGGCGATTGATCCGGCTCGTCTTGAGCAATTCGATCAATACTGTAAGCGAGAGCGCTGTCCGTATGCGGTTTTGGGAGAAATTTCTGCTGACGACGAGTTGGTGGTGACCCGGGGTCACGGAGAAGAGCCAGCAGTGGATATGCCCATGAGCGTTCTGCTCGGTAAAACTCCGAAAATGCATCGCAATGCCGAACATGCCGAACCGGTGAAGATGGAAAGCGATAAGGCAGTAGATACTCGTAAAGCTCTATACGAAGTCTTGGCTCATCCGACGGTCGGCAGCAAAAAATTCCTTATTACGATCGGCGACAGAACAGTGGGCGGCATGACAGTACGTGACCAGATGGTCGGTCCTTGGCAGGTCCCCGTTGCAGATGCTGCAGTGACGGCCGTTTCTTTTGAAGAATTCAAAGGCGAAGCGATGGCCATGGGCGAAAAAACACCGATTGCCGTTTCTAATGCAGCCGCAGCCAGCAGAATGGCAATTGGCGAAGCCTTGACCAATTTGGTCAGCGCGGATGTTAATCTCGACCGCATCATTTTGTCGGCTAATTGGATGGGAGCGTGTGGGGCTAAGGGTCAAGATGCCGCCCTCTACGACGGCGTCAGTGCTGCAAGCAGTTTCTGTCAGGAATTAGGCGTCAGCATCCCCGTCGGAAAAGATTCTCTTTCCATGAAGACTTCGTGGAAAGATCAGACAGGAGAAGCTAAGACGGTTGTGTCTCCGGTTTCTTTGGTGGTTTCCGCCGCTGCGCCTGTCTTTGATATTCGAAACAACCTCCTTCCGATGTTTGCTGAAACAGTGCGCGATAGTTCGCTGCTGCTGATTGACCTTGGGCACGGCAAGGATCGCCTCGGCGGTTCTGTTTACTCTCAGGTGACCCAGCGTTTTGACTCCGTGACACCTGACATGGAAGATCCTAAGGAGTTAAAGAAGTTCCTTGAATTGATCCGTTCGCTGTCTGCCAAAGGCGCCATTCTTGCTTATCACGACCGCAGCGACGGCGGTTTGGCTGCGGTACTTCTGTCTCTTATACACATCTGACGCTGCCGACGACTCCTTACGTGTAG
>USHK01000064.1 GCA_900554375.1 uncultured Sutterella sp. | reverse complement strand
AGTCGTCGGCAGCGTCAGATGTGTATAAGAGACAGGTGCATCAGGCACGGCTCGAGCATCGAGTTTTTCCTTCCAACCCAAGCGATAGTGGTCGCCTATCTTACCGAGGAAAGCATCCGGATCAACAATGTTGATCGAAGGCTTATCGGTCGGACAGCTATGCACGCACAAACCGCATCCGGTGCACTTATCGGGATGAATTTCCGGTACGAACATCGCATGGTTACTGATCTGGCGCGGTTGGCTGACAATCACGATGGCCTTATTTTGTTCGGGACAGTCGCGATAGCAGATTTCGCAGCGCAGACCTTGCCAGGACAAGCATGTGTAGTGGTCGATCGCGGCCACACCCATTTTTGCCTCGGTAATATCGGTTAATTCGTGCGACAGCGCTCCGCTCGGGCAGGCCCTCACGCAAGGGATATCTCTGCACATGTAGCAGGGAATGTCACGCGGCGTAAAGAACGGTGTCCCGGGAGCAGCGATATCGCTGAAACGGGCCAGCTTCAGCGTGTCATAAGGGCACGCTTCTACGCACAGTCCGCATTTGGAACAGGCGGTTTCAAATCGATCGGGAGGAAGTGCTCCTGGCGGACGGGGAACAAACCCCTGGGCTTTTGCGGACTTCTGCAGAAACAGATCCCAAATAAGACCGGCGCCCACGCCAACGGAAGCGACTTGCAAACCTTTCTTTAAAACGTCTCTTCGGGTTTGATTCGTCATGGAGGGTACGGAGGGCTCATCGAGCCCTCCCGTTCAATAATTACTGAGCTTTGTAGACCTTGACGGCAGATTTCTTGAAATCCGGTTCTTCGGAAATCGGGTCTGTCGCGTCAATAACGACCTGGTTGGTTTGGACCTTTCTATCAAAGAAGGCCAGCCATGTCGTTCCTCTTGGCATGAAGTTACGCTGGTTGGTCTGAACGATCGCTTTAACCTGACCGCGGCGGCTTTCGCAGACTGCATAGTCGCCGTTCTTCAAGCCGCGTTTTTCAGCATCCTGCGGATTCATGTACAAGAAGGCATTAGCCTGGGCACGTTCCAGTTCAGGCACTCTCATGGTCATACTGCCGGTATGCCAATGTTCAAGGATACGACCGGTACAGAGCCACAGGTCATATTCCTTATCCGGCTGCTCAACAGGAGCAGCATACGGACGGAAGAAGATCTTGGCTTTGTTGGGCAGCGGAACCGGTTTCGGATCCGTGACGCCGAACAGGTTGCCGGACGGAATTGCCTTAAAGAGCTTGCCGTAGAACGCGTAACCGCCCTCTTTCACATACGGGTCATAGTCCTGGTTGAAGCGGTAGAGTGTTTCCTTACCGTTAACAACCGGCCAAATTAAGCCGCGAGTTTCGGAGTTCATATAGGTTGTAAAGTCCGCCAGGTCGTGGCCGTCGCCTAATGTGAACTTACGATATTCGTTGAACAAGGCCTTCTCAGGGAACCACTTCAGATTGCCCGGAGCCGTTGTGCTGTTGATCTTACTGACAAGCTCAGGATCAGGCCAAGCAACCTGGGTGTTTTCGGGACGTGCGAAGAGAACGTCATAGAGCGTCATATCAGGCTTGATGCCCATCTTCTCGGCTTCGTCGAGAACGCTCGGCAGCTTGCCGTCGGTGTAGCCTTCAACCTTGAGGCCCGGAACCGGCTGTTCGCCCCAGCAGTCTTTAACCTGCAGACGTTTTGCAAATTCCATCATCATCCACAGATCGGTACGAGCTTCTCCGGGAGGATTGGCCATCTGCTGCCAGCCTTGTGTACGACGTTCGGCATTGCCGTAGAGGCCCCATTTTTCGAAGATCATAGCTGCCGGCAGAATCAAGTCAGCGTACTGGCAGGAGAACGTCGGATATGCGTCCGCCACGACAATAAAGTTCTCGGGGTGTCGCGCCGCTTTAAGCCAATGATTGGAGTTAGGAGCTGCCTGGAAGGGGTTAACAACCTGTGTCCAAACGAAGTTAACGGAGTTGTCTTCCATACCGCGGAGAATTTCCATGTAGGCACGACCCACTTTCGGGTTAATCGTCTTTTCAGGAACGCCCCAAATCTTTTCACTCTTAACACGGGCCGGCTTCTGAGCCACAAGCAGGTCTGACGGCAGTCGATGGCAGAATGTACCGACTTCTCGAGCCGAACCACAGGCAGAAGGCTGACCGGTCAAGGAGAAGGCTCCGTTACCCGGCCGGGCATGTTTAGCAAGCAGGAGGTGAACAGAGTCAATCAGTTCATTGACCCAAACACCTCTCTGATGCTGGTTAAAGCCCATGCACCAGAAGCTGAGAATGTCGTTCTTCTTGTCAATGTAGATATCGGCAAGGTTCTTAAGTTTCTTCTTGAAATCTTCCAGACTTTCGTCCGGGTCGCCCTTAGCGATCTGGGCTGTGAAGTCCAAGGTATAGGGTTCGACGCCTTTTTTGAAGTCTTCAAACGTGATGCTCCAGTGAGCACCGGCCTTGCCGCCCTGCTGAGTCTGTTTGACTTCTTTGCCGGCCAATTCAGGTCGGCTCTGAGCGATGGCTTCTTCTTTGCTCAGGATGATAGCGTTCTGCTTAGCCTGAATATCTTTTTCTTTCGGGAATGCGTACTTATCAGTCGGACGCATACCGTAGCCAATATCCATTCCGCCGGCGGCGAAGATGCAGTGCTTGTTCACGAAGTCGTGATCAATTGCGTCACGGTGAACGATTTCTCTCAGGAGATAATTTAGGATAGCCAAGTCACCGTTCGGAGCGAAGATGATCGTTTCATCGGCCATGTTAGAACTCATGTTCTTATAGGTTGTGAGATTGATGATCTTCGTTTCTTTGTGCGTCAGCTTGCGGTCGGCAACACGAGACCAAAGAACCGGATGAGCTTCGGCCATGTTATTGCCCCACAAAACCATTGTGTTGCATTTTTCGATATCGGAGTAGTTGTTAGCCGGCTCATCGATACCAAACACCTGGTAAAAACCAACCACAGCGCTCGCCATGCAAAGGCGAGCATTCGGGTCAATGTTGTTAGAACGCCAACCGGCTTTTACGAGTTTGCTGGCTGCATAAGCTTCCGGGATGGTGTACTGACCGCTGCCAAGAATCGCGACGCCTGTCGGTCCCTTTTCCTTGTAAACACGTTTGAACTGATTCGCCATTTCGGTGAGGGCTTCGTCCCACGTCACGGCTTCAAACTTGCCGTTCTTATCGAATTTTCCGTTCGTACGGCGCATCAGAGGCTGCGTCAAACGATCCTTACCGTAAAGGATCTTGGCGTTGAAATAGCCTTTGATACAGTTCAAACCTCTGTTGACGGGCGCATCGGGGTCACCTTTAGTCGCTACGACACGGCCGTCCTTCACTCCGACCTGAAGACCGCAGCCGGTACCGCAGAAACGGCATACGCCTTTTGTCCAAACGATAGAGCCTTCGCTGCTCTGAATCGCAGCTTTAGCTACTTCGCTCAGAGGAATACCGACCGTCATAGCGGCAGACGCAGCTACACCGGCTTTCAGTAAATCACGACGTTTAACTTGGGGATTATTAATCGTCATATTGTCTCCTGAACAAGAAATCTAATTGGGGAAAATCTAAGTATTTGGTAATCAACCGGTTACATCGTCCTCAAAGTTGTGAACGACAAGAGCCGCATCGACCACACTGGAAAGATTGGAAACGGCTTTAAAAAGGTCAACTTCCGCTGTGACATCCGGAGCTTCAATCACAATGATGCAGCGATTATGATCAGGATCCTTTTGGTGGACTTCCACACCGTCTATGGTGTCAAGTTCACGGAGCATTTCGTCATAACGGCCGGGGTAGGCACTAACCAACACTCCGGAATAGTTCATAACAACTCCTTTAGATAATATGAGTGTCCTTTAAGAATCTACCAACACTCGAGCGACAAGCTCAAGCGAGTACTCCAAGAGCATAAAACAAAACGAGGGAAAACACTAGGTGTTTTCCCTCGCTTCAAAAAATCAGAGCTTTTCTAGAGTACTAAAGCATCTCTTAGATCCAGCCGCGAGCGATCGCCATAAAGTAACCGCAGATCGTGGCGGTGATCACACCGATCAAGCCCGGAAGGATGAAGGAGTGGTTGATCACGAACTTACCAATGTGAGTTGTTCCGGAGCGGTCGAACTCGATGGAGGCCAAGTCAGAAGGATAAGTCGGGATGATGTAGTAGCCGTAGCAAGCAGAGCAGCAGCCGACAACCACACCAGTCGGAGTACCGATGCTGATAGCAACCGGAACCACGATGGCGATAGCAGCAGCCTGAGAGTTAACGAGCTTGGAAACTAACAGGAGAACGACTGCGTATGCCCACGGATAGAGCTTGACGTATTCAACGAGGACTTCTTTCAGTTCATTGAGGTGAGCCTTGAAGATCGTATCGGAGAGCCATGCAACACCGAACACGCAGACCACAGCGACCATACCGGAACGGAACACGGATGTACCGCCGACAGACTTCGGAGGAGTCTTTGTAATCATGCAGATGAGAGCGCCGGCGCAGAGCATGAACATCTGAATAACCAGAGTCATGGAGAGATGTTTCTTGCCGACCATCGGACGAAGTTCAGCGAAGGCACCAAGCAGAGCAACGACGAGCACTACAGCAAGGAAGATCCACATCGCGGTCCACTGTCTGGACGGGAGCTTCTTGCCAAGGAGAGTCATAGAGTCGCCGTAAACATAGCGTTTGGCTTCCGGATCAGCAATAAGAGCCTGGAACTGCGGGTCTTTGTCGAGGTCTTTACCGCGGAAGTTGGAGTATGTAGCCATGACGAGCAAACCGATCAAACCGGCAGGAATCGTCAAGCTGCAGAGTTCAACCAGACCGACTTCAGTACCGTTTGCCATCGGATGGCCGGCGATCAAAGCGACCATAGAAACGCAGGCGACGGACACCGGAGAGCAGATCACACCCATCTGAGCAGCGATAGAGGAAGCTGCCATCGGACGTTCCGGACGGATGCCGGTCTTGATTGCGACGTCATAAATAATGGGGAGGAGTGTGTAAACCGTATGGCCTGTACCGCAGAGGATCGTCAGTGTGAAGGTGCAGAGCGGAGCGAGGAAGGTCACAACTTTAGGACGTTTTCTCAGAATCTTTTCAGCGATCTGAAGCATGCAGTCCAAGCCGCCGGAAGCCTGCAGCGTAGAACCTGCTGCCACCACGGCGATGATGGTCAGAATAACGTCGACCGGCGGTTTACCCGGAGGAAGGCCTAACCAAGGTTTCGGACCGAACATAATCACAATCAAACCGATGCCGGAGAACAAACCCAGGAACATACCGCCGCGGGGAGCGGAGATAAAGAGGAATGCAATCAGCAGGGCAAATTGGAACCAGAAATAAATACTCATGGCGAATTTCTCCTGTCTAAACTTTTCAGAGATCTTTTTACAAATTGTTTCTTTCTGAAACAAACGGAATAATCCGCCGTTTTTTTTCTGTAAACAAGTGAAAATTTCACTTTAAAAGATTCATTAGGGAAAATACCTAGGCCTTACGGATTATATTTTGACATTAATTGCTTGATTTTAAATGTTATTTTCGATAAATAAGAGGGTTTTTCTATTTTGCTTAGAACCTAATTTTATTAAGTGTTTTCACTAAGATATTGATGATAAAAATACCAGTGCAGGTATAATCTGGTGATGCCTGTACAATCCATTGAGCTGTACCTTGTGCAGCCAATACTTTATTTCCATTTGCATCCCGTGTATCCCAATAACCAATTATCATATCCTTATCTTCCTGTTGAGGAAACTGTGTACAGGCAATAAAACGATCTTTTGGAACAAGATCCGCATTCGTTCCTGCTACGTCTATGCCTGCTTGAATAGCCATAAAAACATTTAATGTCAGATCCTCCATGTTTTTGGAAGAAGCGGTTTTCAGTATCAGATGATTGTATTTATCCAGCATATCCATGTTTTCTGGAGCCAAATACTGCACATAACCGTAAAAAACCAATGTTTTGTCGGTATGCTTAATCCGCCAATCCAACACTCTGCTGAAGAAGTTTTGCTGACGTGCCTTGTATTGTTGTAACACATCTTCTTGCATACCCACCATTGAAAGTCCTGTATAGTCAATTAGGATACCATCATATCCATAATTGTCACATAGAACCAGCATAGCATCCGTACGTTCATTCAGATACCTTTGTGCATCTTCTTCCGTCAATTCGGAATTATCTTTTGCCTTATTGTTCCATTCTTGTTCTAAACTCTCATAATTAATGCAGGAAAGCGTGCGGATATTCTTCTCGCGTATTTTTACCATTTCGGCTTGTGTTTCAGACGAGAGCTTTTCTGGATTATTCAAACAGATAAAATCCACACTGTCCAGTATAGCGGTGAGACGTTCGGTTTGATTGATTGGATTAGTTTCCGGATTGTCAAAAGAGACAAAGACTAACTTATGTTCTCCATCCTTGTAGCGTTTCAGATCTCTGATATAGTCAGCATACAGTTGCGGGTTTTGCTCTTCAAATGTAGGGTAATGGCTGTCTCTTATACACATCTGACGCTGCCGACGACTCCTTAC
>USHK01000063.1 GCA_900554375.1 uncultured Sutterella sp. | reverse complement strand
GAGATTCATGAGCGTCTCGTGGGCTCGGAGATGTGTATAAGAGACAGGTTTGGAAATGATCGATGCAGCAAGCATGAGCGCACTTCCGACCATGGAGGAACCGATGATTAAAAATCTTTGGTCATCGCCTAAAAGCAGCTTGGCACAATGAGGTGAGATTAAGCCCACAAACGCAACGGTACCGATAAACGCCACGGCAGAGGCAACAAGAACGGAACTCACCGTAAAGACAAACATTCTTAACTGATCCGTGTTGATGCCGAGACCGCGAGCTCGCTCAGTGCCATCGCTGAGTGCAGTGAGTTTCCACGCATAACAAAAAGAAACCAGAAGTACGATCGTCCAACATGTCGAAGAAACGCCCGTACTTACCCAGGAAGAGCGCTGAAGGTTACCAAATGTCCAGCCAGAGATAATTTGTGCGATTTCCGGAGAGGCTCGGTACTGTAGATACTGTTGAAGCGCCTGAAAAAAGAAATTCATAATGACGCCTACGAGAATGAGCGTCGTTGCCGTAAGCGAACGCTTACTTCCAAGAGAGAAAATGAAAGCTGACACCGTCAGAGCCATGACAAGTGCAGCCAGCGAGACGCCAAGCCATATTTGCCCAAATAGCGCAAAACCGGTCGTAATGGCAATTGCCGCACCGAAACTCGCTCCTGCCGTCACACCCAGCGTGTAAGGGCTGGCAAGAGGATTATTCGTAATCGTTTGAATCAGAAGTCCCGCAAGACTCAACGATGCGCCTACAAAAAGACAGGTAAATGTCATTGGTAAGCGGATTTCCCAAACGATAAAAGAAGCGGACGAGCCTCCTTCTGGTCCCTTGAGAACTGCATCCGCTAGATCCTTCAGGGCGATGGACGAAGAACCGATTTGAATGTCCAAAATTACAAGGACACTCAAAATCAAACCGACCAGCAGCGTAGACAGGGTCCTCTTACGAATCCTGTTTTGATACTGCCTGACGATGAGATCTTCTGAGCTCATTTCTGATTCAGATGAATCATGAAGGTACCGTCATACTTGAGTTCAGGCAAATAGGTTTTGTAGTAATTCTTCAGGTTGCCGAGAGGATCAATATCTTTAAAAGCTTCAGGATAAAGAACCTTTGCCATGTACTGCGTGAAAGTGTAGTCTGCCATATTTCTCAAGCTGCCGTGATCCACCCCATAGATACGGTTTTCCTTGGCTGCATCAAGCATGTTCCAGCCTGGACGCTTCGTAAAATTGGCCAACCTTTCCTGAGCCTGAGATTCAGGAACGGTAAAGCCCATACGCATCTGGTCCCCTTCGGATTTATTGCGCCAAATACTGCCGCCAATGAAAATAACCTTCGGATTCTGAGAAATCACATACTCTTTGTCGAGAGCCATGTAGGGCTGAGGAGAGTTTTCGGCAAGATTTGCCGCTTTAATATTTTTGAGTATTGCACCCCAAAGCACTTCTTTATTATATGAGTTGCCGTAGCGAGCCAATCCCTTGCTCGCGGTCTCCATGTAGACTTTCGTACCAACCTGATTCTGAGGCAGCTTGGCAATCGTTGAATAAACGTGGTCCAGCGCTTCTTTATAGGTCTTGTTCTGAGATTCGGCAATCTTTTCCCGACCAAGGAGTTTGCCAAGAATCTCTGTGCTCAAGGTATGATTAGCCGTGGTCATCGCGTGATAATCCAAAACGACAACCTTGATCCCGGCTTTCTCGAACGTTTTAATTCTCTGACTGTTTTCCGCGTACTGAGTTCTTCCGATCAGAAGGACATCCGGATGGAGGCTTAAGATCTTCTCAGCATTGAGAATATCGTCGTGGTAACCTCCGATACTCGGCAAACCCTTCATTTTTGGAAAGGACCTTGTAAACACTTGGTATTCACCGTAGCGCGTATCTTCCCACCCGTCTTTGGTCAGTGCCACGATTTTTTCAAGGCTGGGCGCCCCGCCAACCATCATAAAATTAGCGATGTAGTTAGCAACGATAAAGGTTTTCGGCTGATCTTCAAAATGCACTTTCCTGCCTTCGATATCCGTAACGTCAAAGGCCGCGGCCAACACAGATCCGCTAAAGGCCGCAAGGGTAGAAAAAGAAACTGCAAGAACCAACTTTTTCAGCATTGTGATCCTCTCAGGTTAGGGGTCGTCATTTCAATCACGGCCCGAAGGTCAAAAACTCAGCAATAAAACCTCTCGGCTTAGCATTCAAGAATTGTTTGCAACCACTTTTTAAGCAGGTTCGGTTTTATTTAGAAACTTGAGTTATCGGAAAAGTATTACTTTTTTCTAAATTATCATATTCATAAGACAAATTCCGAGTCGTACGATAATTTCTGAATTCGTCTTACTCATTTTGGCTTACAACACCAAGTCCTCAACCCCAACTAAAACAAAACCTCCGGCCACTGAACCTCCGGAGGTTTATTTGTACGAAAGAACCAGCTAACTGTCAGGCAATACTATTGACGACTGCAAGAGCATTTAATGTCCTCGGGAAACCGTTCAATGGAACTGCTACCTGAAGAGCATCGACTAGATTCTGTTTTGTCGCGCCTTCTTTAAGGTTTGCACCTGCGTGAGCCTTGAGCTGAGCTTCGCATCCTCCGAGCGCAGCAATAGCTGCAAAAACCACCAATTCGCGGTCTTTCACTGACATTCCGGTGCGCGTGTAGAAATCACCAAAGCAATATCCCGATAAGTCATCGATCATCAGCGGCTTCATCGCCTCAGAGGTGTTTTTATGCATCTGAGTAATGGCGTCACCGAAAATCGCTGTTTGAACTTCAATGCCCTTAGTCAATCGGTTTTGATCATTAACCGTTGTCTGAGAGGTCAATGGAAGACGGACGCCCGCGTCTTTCATCGCTTCATTAACGCCTTTTAGTGCTTCTTTAACTCGTCCTACCCCGACATAGGGCGCCGTTTGGTAGACCACTTCTTTGACGGCAATCGGATCAACGCCTGCCTTCAACGCGGCTGATGAAACTTCTTCCGCCTCTTCTGACAAGCCCTGTGCTGCGCATGTGGCTAATAAAACAAAATATTTTTGGTTCGTAGAAAGAGTCGTCCCTCGATAAGTGACGTTCATCATTCTTGCAATGATGGTCTGCATATCCGGATCTTGATTTCTTTCTTTGGCATTAACAGTATTTGTCATAACTAGTCCCGCTGCACCAACTGTCGCAGACAGTAATACTTTTCTTCGGTTCAAAAACATTTATTGCTCCCTATTTGTTGGTACTTTCCAAAAAATGTCTCTCGAAGCCTAGTTCTCGACTTCTTAGAAGCTAAAGAGAATCTGTCGTTTTACGCTCGGCTTAGGTCTTTCTTCAGCAGCAAACGTGTATTCCGAAAGTCTTGAATACGTAAACAGATCGATGCAAAGGCAGTCTGCATTGAAGGTTTCTTCCTCAGCTTTGCACGGTCTTCTCGCCCGTAGTCCTCATATCGAGAAAGTTTAGATACTTCATTTATTTATTTCCAATACTTATTTACAATCATATTTAATGCAACAAATACATAAATATTCTCATGGATCTCAGAGTATTAATGTCATTTGTCACGGTCTGCAGGCTCGGAAACATCACGAGAGCAGCGGAGGCGCTGTATATCTCTCAGCCTGCATTGACGCGACAAATTCAAGAACTGGAACAAGAGCTCGGGTGCAAATTATTGATCAGAAGTACCCGCAGCTTGTCACTTACCGAAAACGGATATCTCTTTTTACTGCGAGCTCAGGAGATATTAGACCTGGCAAAACAGGCAAAAGCAGAATTGTCAGAAAACGGAGACGTACTCCACGGGGTCGTTCGGGTAGGTATCGTTGAAAGTCGAATCGTGGATTATTTTGCTGACGCAGTTGTGCAATTCAACCAAAGGTATCCCCATGTTCAGTTTGAGGTCTATTCTGCTGATGGTGACGACTTAAAACGCTATATCGACGAAAACAAGCTGGACATGGCAATACTCATTGAACCGGTCGAAAGTGCGAAGTACACCAAAATTCCCATCGACGTCATTGAAAAGTGGGGACTGGTGGTCCGCAATGAAGAAGTGCCGGCTAAGAAAAAAACACTGAGTTACGAAGAAATTATTGAACGAACTTTGATTCTTCCGCGCCGCTACATCGTTCTTTCCGAAATCAGCAGTTGGTTTAAGGTACCGGAAAGTAAATTCAAAGTGGCGGCCTATCACAATCTCGCATCCAATGCTTTAACAATGGTTGAGAAAGGAATCGGTTCACTGCTTTGTATTGAAGGCAGCTTCACGAACCGTCCTAAAGCTAATCTCCGCTTTCTCCCCATCTCACCGGAAAGGACCACATCGCACGTAGCGGTCCGTAAGAAAAACCGTAATCTCTCTAAACCATGTGAAATCTTTTGGGCAGACATAGAAAAGTATTTCCCGGTCCGTAAATAAACTAAGGCCTGAGCGCCAGAATCGCTCAGGCCTTTTTTCGACATGGCACCTTCACAGGCGCCGGGTGATTTTTATTTTGGCATCGGCAGCTGGAGGACGTCTCCGAGAACCATGCAGACCCCCGCAATCACAATGATAGAAATAACGTTCAGCCAGAAACCAGCCTTAATCATTTCACCGATCTGGATGCGGCCGGTACCGAAAATAATCGCATTCGGCGGTGTCGCAACCGGCATCATGAAGGCAGCAGAAGCACCAATAGTCGTCACTAAGAGCACTTGTTCAGTCGGAATTCCGAGAACAGGAGCGGCAGCCGCCAGAAGCGGGAGCATGGTAGCGGCCAAAGCAGTGTTCGAAGTGAATTCCGTCGCGAAGATCACCAAAGTTGCGACACCCAAAATCACGAGCACAGGAGGCAGACCGACGAAAGACGTGGCCTGAGCTGCGATGAGGTTGGCCGCGCCCGTCGCCTGAATACATGCTGCCATAGAGAGACCGCCGCCGAAGAGCAGGAGCACATCCCAAGGAATGTTGTCACAGTGCTTCCAATCAAGCGCTCTTTCACCGCGGGAAAGATTAACAGGAATACAGAAGAGAGAAACACCGGCAGCCATCGCAATTACAGCATCGCTAACCATTCTGAAAGGACGGACACCGTTCTCTAAGGTGAAGGAGCGAATCTGAGAGCCGAGGCACCAGAGAACCACTGCGCAGATGAAGACGATCAGAACTGAGATTTCTCCGCGAGTCGGTTTACCGATGTTCTTCAATTCCTGACGGATCCATTCACGGCCGCCGGCAATTTTTTGGATTTGTTCTCTGAAAAGAACTTTCGTTAAAAGGAGCCAGGAGAGCGGCATGAGGAGGAGAACCACCGGCATACCGACCTTCATCCACTGAACGATGGAAACATCCACTCCGTAAGTCTGTTGGACAAAGCGAACAAAGATACCGTTAGGAGGCGAACCGATAATCGTTCCCATACCGCCGATAGAAGCACCGTAAGCGACGGCTAGCAGGACACAGATACCGAAGTTTCTTTCACCCTTCGTAATTGTGGGAGAGTCCGAGTTCTGACGAACTACGGCCATGACGGCAATCGCGATCGGAACCATCATAGCCGCGGTTGCTGTATTCGACACCCACATTGAAATGAAGCCTGTTGCGATCATCACGCCGGCAATGATTGCGCCGGGAGAAGTGCCGACAATCTGCATTGTTTTAAGAGCAATACGCTTATCCAGACCCCAGCGCTGAATACCGGCAGCCAGCAGGAAGCCGCCTAAGAACAAATAGATTGTGTCTGAAGCATAAGGCGTAAGCGTTTTTGCCAGCGTTGTAACGTCACAAAGGGGATAAAGAATAATCGGCAAAAGCGCCGTCACGGCAATCGGCACGGTTTCCGTAAACCACCAAAGAGCCATCCATAACAAAATGGCTAAGCAGGCCTTTGCGGCATGGGAGACGGGAACCGAAGCTCCGGCACCGTTAACATACGCGTCCGGAAGAACCCAATATAAAAGCAGGGCTAAAACAGGGGCTGCAAAAAGAGCAATCGTTTTCGACTGCCTCGAGAAGGAACCCATTTGCAGTGGTGCTTCCATTGATACTCCTATGTATTTGAGTTATCGAGCCGTTAAGCTCAAAGCGAAACAGGTTTATTTAAACATAAAAATTTGTTCATTCCTCGTGAGGCGAATTAAAAATTTCAAGAGACTAAATAGAAATAGCACAATACGAAATTTAATTTCACATTGTGCTATTTGTTGATCTTGTTATAGACGTTTCGAAAAGTCTTTCTTTCGTTAAACCTTTTGTGTTTCAGACTCTTCCGGCTTCTGGTGACTGAATTGAATCTTATAGAGGCGCGCATAAGGACCGTCATTTTCCAGAAGCTCGAAATGAGTCCCTGCTTCAACAATCGCCCCTTGATCCATTACAACGATCATATCCGCGTCAACAATGGTAGAAAGACGGTGCGCCACGACAAAACTCGTGCGTCCCTCTCTGAGCTTGTCCAGGGAAGCTTGAATATACTTCTCACTTTCTGTATCCAAAGCGCTTGTCGCTTCATCGAGAAGCAGTATCGGTGCGTTTTTCAAAAGGGCCCTTGCGATGGACACACGCTGCCGCTGAC
>USHK01000062.1 GCA_900554375.1 uncultured Sutterella sp. | reverse complement strand
GTCGTCGGCAGCGTCAGATGTGTATAAGAGACAGATGAAATGGTTTCTGTCGGTAAGATTAAACTTCCGGGAGGATCGATCATCGACCTCAACGAAGATAAGCTCACGTTGCCAAATGGAAATAACTTCTTTGGAATTATCGATAAGATCGAAAACGGTGCGGACAGCGGCCCGGATTACAAGCCGGACGAAAAGCCTGACAAACCAAATGCTCCAGAGCAGAAACCTGAACAGAAACCGCCTGTCACAGAGCCTCCTGCAAGTGATGGCGACACTGGCGACGACTCTGTGGATAATGCCCCAGGAGGGGGCACCGAAGGTAGCCCCGGAGACGGAGGTTCCGGCGGCAACGGCGGTAACGGCGGCAACGGCAGTTCTGGTGGAAACAGCGGTTCAGGCACCGGCGGAACCACCGGGGGAACTTCCGGGAGCGGAAACACGAACATTACGATCAATGGAGGAAATCCGACTATTAATATCAATGGAACGGTTAGCGGTTCTGGTGGCCCCGGCGGCTCGACAGGAGCGCCAAGCCTGCCTAAGCCTGTCGCCTTGTCTAACACGGCTCGAGCGGTATTGTCTCTAGCCAATACACAGACTCAGACGGCTCAATACCTCGGCGGGTTGTCTGATATTAGAAGTCGTACCGGCAGCTTGAGACATGGTGCGCCGGAGGGCGGCTATGTTCTCAGCAGAGCCGGAAAAGATAAGCTCACTTCCTTCGGAGGCGAGAAGTCGTCCGTGAAGTACGGTGGAGCAACGTTTGGTTATGACGCGTTAGTCGACAACGATTTGATCATCGGTGCTAACTTCTCCTATCTGACTGGCAAGTCCGAATTGAAAGACAAGTCTGTGGGTGGAAAAGGCAAGATGAAGAGCTTTGGTGCTTCTGCTTACGCGACGTGGTTTGATCAGAAGGGCAATTACCTTGATTTGGTCGGATCCGTAGGTCATTACCGGAACGATATCAATGCCCGAATGCTAGGCGGCATCCCGACTTCCGGCAAGTACAACACTTTCGGTTTGGGGCTTTCTGCGGAATACGGCAGGACAATCCGGTTCGGTGAGCGCGAAGATTGGTTCGTCGAACCACAGGTTCAATTGTCTTACTACTGGATCAAAGGCAAGAGCTTTGATATGTCCAACGGTATGAAAGTTGAACAAGAAAGCGCTTCGAGCCTGACCGGTCGAGCCGGCGTAGTGGTCGGAAAGAACATCGAAAGAGCGAGCGGCCTGAATACTCAGCTGTACTTGAAGGCTGGTGTGAACCACGAATTCTTAGGAAAGAATTCTCTGAAACTTAACGGAGAGACTTTCAAGGGAAATTCTCTTGGTACACGTGCCTACGTTGGTCTGGGTGTTGACTCTCAGATCAACAAGAGAACTAAGTTCTTTGCTCAGGTCGAGCAGGAAAGCGGTTCTAAGTTCAAGAGCAACATCAACGCTCGTATCGGGGTTAAGTACACCTTCTAATTTAAAAAAAGGGGGCGCCGGAGGCGCCCTCAAAGGAATTGAAATGAAAGTCAAATATTTAGTGGCAGCGGCGCTGGCTGCATGTTTCATGGTTTCGGCCCAAGCCCAATTCAAACCCATGAAAGTGAACGGAGCACCGGTTTCTGTCGAACGTCAGGAAGCGTTGCTAAACAACTTAAAAGCCCGCGGTGTTGTAGGTTCAGACAAGGAACTTCAGGAAGCCGCAAGACGCTTAGCAATTGAAGAGTCCATCCTTTATCAAAACGCAATTAAGAACAAGCTTGATAAGGACAAGACAGTTAAGGCATACATTGAGGCAGCTCGCCGGCAGATTCTTGTTGACGCCGAAGCAAGCAGTCAAGTTCGTAAGATTAAGGTTTCTGACGCTGACGTAAAGAAGGCTTATGACCAAGCCAAAAAGAATTACGGGCCGAAAGAGTATAAAGTGCGGCACATCCTCGTGAAAAATGAGGAGGATGCGAACAAACTTATTAAAGCAATTCAGGACGGCTCTGATATGGGCCAGCTTGCGACTCAATATTCCGGCGATAACGTTACTCGTCTTAACCGTGGTTTGACAGATTGGCTTCCCGCGGGCGCATTTGATAAAGAAATTGCGGACCAGCTCCAAAACGCAAAACAAGGAACTTTGTTTGCTAAGGCATTCAAAACTCCGGCAGGCTACCAAATCGTGCGTTTTGAGGGAGCGAGAGACGAACAGAAGTTCCCGTCTTTTGACAGTCAAAAAGAGTCGATTAGACAGCAGCTGGCAGTGCAAAAAGCCAAAGCTGAGTTAGATAAGCAAGTTCAACAAGCAAAAATTCAGTAACAAATCGCAAAAAGATGAAGGAGGGGTCGAAGTCGACCCCTTTTTAGTGGATCTCCATGAGTCTCAAAGGGAGTAAAAGGAAAACATTCAAGATAGTTCGTGGGCGCCAAGTTTTTGATGACAGACATTCAAAAAAAATCTTTGATAATCCGTAGGTTGAATTAATAAACCTTTTAGAAATTAGGTACAATTCGGCGCGATTTTACCCATGGATTATTGCTTTTAATTACGCTCCTTTGTTTTCACCTATGAGAAATATGCTCCGACTTTCGAGAAGTTCTACCCCTTTTAATTTATCCCGAGCAACAGTTCTGATAGCTTCTTTATTTTTATTCCAAGCACCTCTTCAAGCCCAAGAAGATGCTGTTTACAGCTGGGAAACCTTGACTCTGAAGAAAGGCGAAATTATTTTTACAAGCGGAACAGAACAAACTAAAGCGGTTGATCCCGAGACTGTTTATTCGCTTTGGGCATCCGCATCGAATCAGGAATTTTCCGGAAATCTGCTCGTGGACGGTTCCTTACCCGATGGAACGGTAAAAATTGGAAACGCGGCTGCGAAATCTTTAAGCGCAGAGTTGTTGAGGAAGGCCGATAATTCCCCAAAAGATAAGATTTCAATCGATGGCAATAAAGCTCAGGTAAAAGACGTATTTATTGCGTCTAGATACGGAAACATTGCCGGATTGCTGGGACTTTTTGACAACGGTAATGAATATAACGACAAGACACAAATTTCCGGATCGAAAAATGTCCTGGCAGCTTCAGGGACCATTGATGTCAACGGAGCCGCGCACTTGGCCGGAGCGAAATTTAATTTCTTTTCCAACGAAACATTAGGAACCGGACAAAACGTTAGAGATTCCGTCTTCGTTTCTCTAACCGGAAATGGAGCAAGGCTTGAAAACGCCGTCGTTAGTTTTAATAATACAATTACTCCTAACGATACCTTGTTTATGGATTTTTTCGGCGGGTCTGTCTCTGTTGAGCGCTACGGACTCGAAAGCCAGGCGGCCAACTTTAAACAGTCCGAAATAACCGTCTCAGAGAATATAGCGGTCGCGAAAAACGTTAAGGTAGGCGGCGACGAAGTTGTTAATAGCGATCATTTAAGAATAGTTGGAGGAAATCTGTGGCTCCAACGCACAACTTTTGATAAAGCGCACGTCGATTTAATGAACAATGTTGTTCAGGTGGAAAATGTTAAAAAAACGGCAGTTTCATCTGAGGAGAAAAATCCTGCGTTTGTCTCTGTTATTGGCTCTTTAGCCGTGACGGATACATTGAAAGGCTCATACGAAATCACTACCGGAGGAAACACCGTACACGTTACAAACAGCGATGTTGACTTGGTTGCTGGAACAAGACTCTCGTCAATTAACGCAGACGGGGCCGATATCATCATCCAGCAGCCATTAGGCAATACTGTCGTTCTTGAGGGTAACAATAATGTATCTCAAGGTGTCTTTGGCACGATGTACATGTTCAGCGGAAATGGTTCAGTGAATATTTCGGGTGTTCAGCCAAGAATGAACTTGCTTGATGGAAAATGGCATCCTTTCAACTCAAACAACACTCTAATCGTTAGAGGATCGACAAAGGCCGGAGGATTGGCAGGGTTTGATCATCTTATCCTCCATCCGACAATGGAAAATGCTTCTCTGGATAAGAGCATGCTGATTATTGACGGTTTTAAAGGAGAAGGTTCGATCGATCCGTCTTTTTCTCCGATTGTGGACTTTTCTGGCAGCCACATCGATATATTGGTTGAAGCATCTGACGATTTGGCTGGAGCAGGGAAGGACACAACGCTTTATCTAATTCACGCTACAGATAAAGACAACGGAAGAGTGCTCCTTGACGGAGCGACGATTAAGGCGAAACATACTTTCTTTGATAAGACGTGGAGCAACATCGACGTCAGCGAAAATCAAAGAATTGTGGGTTTGGCGATTCGAATGGACGGAGAGCTCGTCGTCATTCCTCCCGAAGCAGATGAGCCTGGCGAGGATAGTCCCGGTGACGAAGAAGTCGTCATTCCGCCCGGCGTTGTAAAACCTAATGACAATTCGCATACGTTGACTGGAACGGCTCTTGGAAATTTAGCCTTTGTAAACCAAGGAGCAGATTTCATCAGAGATGCAGTTATGTACGCTGCCGAAGAAGTGGTGCTTTCCGATAGGCCTTCTCTTTGGGCTTCTGCTAAAGGAGAGCATAGCTGTTACAAGACTTCCCCGGACTTTACCTTAAATGGAACGAATTTTGCCTTTGGTTTGACATACAAGGCCGCGGACACGGTCTTCTTGGGTTTTCTCGAAGCCGGCCACGGAGACACTAAGACTCATGTGCCGGACACTTCTGCGAAGAGCAAACAGAATTATCTCGGTGCAGGCTTTGCTTTCAAAAAGACATTTGAGTCAGGCTGGTTTATTGACGGTATTTTGAGAGCGGGAAGATTTAAGTCTAAGTTCAACGGTTTTTATGATGTCGGCAGTGCTTATTACAAAGCGAATATGAACTACTTATCTGCTGATGTCGGGACTGGATATGTATGGCCTATCAAAGAAAATTTAGATTTGATTCCCTTTGCCACCTACCGTTATTCGTATCTCTCCGGTAAGGATGCCACCCTTGGAGATGCAGATAACAGCAAGATCAAGTTAGGTCATATGGATTCGCATGAAACTCGTTTAGGTGCAGATCTAGTCGGTAAAGTATCTGCCAATACAAACGTCAGAGTAGGAGCCGCCTGGAGTCACGTTTACGGAGGAAAGACTAAGGTAAAAGTCAATCAGCTGGCTTTGGACGAAATCTCTCTTAAAGGTAATTCGGCTATCGGTTCTATTGGGGTTGAAGGCAAGTTCTCTGAAAACAGTAAATGGCGTTATCAGGTCCGAGTAAAAGGTTTCCTCGGTGATCGTCAGGGAGCCAGTGGGTCAGGCTTGATCCAATACCTGTTCTAAGAGTATTCGACGTCTTAATGTTGGATAGCTATTAATAGGAAAAGGCCTCGGAGATAAAGCTCTCCGAGGCCGAATTTCTTGGTTTGTTTAGCGTTCTTGAAGGACCTGATCAATCCAGTCTTTAGTTAGTATCTCTCGCATCTTTCCTTTTTCGGAAAGAGGAACGGGAAGCATATGAATTTTCTTTAGATCCAACACGGGATCTTCAACTTTGATGTCCGTACGCGTCGGGACGTATTGAATCTTATTTTTGATAAGGAATTCCGCAAGCTTGGGAGAAGCCGCCCAGTCTATAAATTTTTTGGCTTCTTCAGGATGTTTTGCTCCTTTTACAAGAGATACGACTTCAATGCCGAAAGTGACACCCTCCTTCGGGTACGAGATTGTTACAGGGTAACCGAGCTGTACGATATCCAGTGCATCGGGTAAATAAACCATGGCGCCGGCAGCTAATCCTTCCCCGACCCGTAAAGCAGGCCACGCACCGCTTTTGGTGTACATCTGAACGTTTTTGTGGAGTTTTTTCTGAAAGTCGATGCTACCTTGACGTCCGTAAACTCTTTCTAGGGAAAAGAGGCGTTCTGTTGCGGTGCCGGAGGTTCTGGCATCGGCCAAGATAAGACCTTCTTTGTATTCAGGCTCGAGAAAGTCCTGCCAAGAAGCCGGAGCTTTTAGATGATTCTTTTTAAGAAAATTGGTGTTCGTGATGAAGGCTAGCGGCATGATGCCGATGCCTGTCCAATAGTTTTGCGGATCCTTAAATTCAGCAGGAATGAATTCATCTCCTTTGGGTTTATAAGGAACAGTCAGTCCTTCGCTTTTAGCTACTTCAAGATAATCAGCGGGCCCTCCGAGCAAGACATCAACCTGAGGGTTATTTTTTTCGGCTTTCACGCGAGACAACACTTCGCCGGAAGAAAGTCTTAGAAAGTTGACCTTAATCCCCGTTTCCTTAGAAAACTGCTTGAGCACCTGAGAAGCGTACTTTTCAGGCATAGATGCATAAACGTTCAGTTCTGCAGCGAGAACATTAAGAGAAAAGCATAGGGTAGCGGCGGACGCAGCAAGTTTAACGACAAGTTTCATCACTATAGAACCTAAAGATATTCCAACTATTCTGCCATTACATATTCACCACTCCGATTTATAGCGAAGGATTTTTTTCGATTCTCAGAAAATAAAAAAAGCTGCCCGTTTCGAGTGCATAATCTTAGTTAGACCAAGAGAAGGAGGGGCTGTCTCTTATACACATCTCCGAGCCCACGAGACGCTCATGAATCTCGT
>USHK01000061.1 GCA_900554375.1 uncultured Sutterella sp. | reverse complement strand
TGAGCGTCTCGTGGGCTCGGAGATGTGTATAAGAGACAGGAGTGAGAGGATTCGAACCTCCGACCCCTGCGTCCCGAACGCAGTGCTCTACCAGGCTGAGCTACACTCCGACTCTTCTGTTTCGAGCGACCTATCGGTCCCTCTCAACTGTCAAGGAAAGCAATTCTATCAGAGAATTTTTAAATGCGCTACTCGGCAGGCAATTTAATGCGTCAATTCCTCGAGAAACTTCTTTTTTAGCGGCTTCGATACAGGCTTCAATAGCGCCGGAAGCAAGAATGACGCGGGTTACGCTTTCTAAATCCGGATCTCGGCTGCTTACTGCAGTACGAATGATGGCGGCATCTGCTTCAGAGCAATGCTTTAAAGCATAGATAAGAGGCATCGTCATTTTTCCTTCACGAAGGTCTGTGCCTAAATTCTTTCCAATATTGTCTTTAGAGCCTGTGTAGTCAAGTACGTCATCAATAATTTGGAAGGCGCGTCCCAGACAAAGGGCATACTCTGCCATCTTGTCTTCGACTTCTTTTGAAGCACCGGCCACAACAGAAGCCATGCGGGCTGCAGCTTCAAAGAGGACACCGGTCTTTCTTTCAATGACATCAAAATACCGGGCTTCGTCTAACGTCGTGTCGTGAATGTTAAGCAGCTGGATAACTTCACCCTCGGAAACTCGGTTTACAGCGCCGGCAACGATTTCGCAAATACGTAAGTTCTGAGTGCGGACCATTAATTGGAAGGCACGCGAATACATAAAGTCGCCGGTTAGGATCGCGGCCGCATTTCCCCATTTAAATCCGGCAGTCGGTTTGCCGCGTCTTAAGTCGCTCTCGTCGACAACGTCGTCATGCAGAAGGCTGGCTGTGTGTACATATTCAATCATCGTAGCAAGGAAGATGTGCTCTTTACCTTGATAGCCGAGTGCGCGGGCAATCAGCATGAGGACGATCGGACGCATCCGTTTGCCGCCGGCTGTAACGATGTAGTCGCTTATCTTTTTAATCAGCGGAATGTCACTCTGAAGATCATCAATAACTTCTCGATCCACGGCGAGTAAATCCTCGGAAATCGGGGCGATGATTCTCTGAACGGCGGCTGCTACTTGACTCATTGAAAAATCCCTATGGGTGCTAACTAAATAAACAAAGTCAAATATTAACTATTTTTCTTTGCTTGCTGATGTTAAAAGACACAAAAACGAGATTTTTCTGAGAATTCAAAGGTAAATTCGTCAGTGAGCGGAGAAAAACAAAAAAACATCTTTAACCGTTTGACTATACGAAATTTTTCGAGCATAATTCCGCACTCTGCGCGTTTAAGTTATTTGAGCAAACAAAAAGGCTTCAGCAGGACGCAGACTGCATTGAAGTGTTAAAGGTATATACATGTACGCAATTATCAAAACCGGCGGCAAACAGTACACTGTTGCTGTTGGCGACAAGGTTAAGGTCGAAACCCTTCCGGGTGACGTTGGCTCCCAGATCAAACTCGTGGAAGTTCTCGCTGTTAAGAACGACGAAGGCCTTAAGCTTGGTAATCCGACGATTCCCGGCGCTTTTGTTACTGCCACAGTCCTGTCTGAAGGACGTCATGAAAAAGTTCGTATTTTCAAGTTCCGTCGTCGTAAACACTCCATGAAGAGTGCTGGTCACCGTCAGAACTACACCGAACTCAAGATTGATGAGATTTCGGCCTAATTGGATTTTTAAGTAAGAGGTATTTGAAATGGCACATAAGAAAGGCGGCGGATCTACACGTAACGGCCGCGATTCCAACGCACAACGTCTTGGCGTTAAAGTTTTCGGCTCTGAAATGATTCAGCCGGGCGCTATCATTGTCCGTCAGCGCGGTACCACATTCCATGCCGGTGAAAATGTCGGTATGGGCCGTGACCACACTTTGTTTGCTAAAGTTGCCGGTAAGGTCGAGTTCGTTGTTCACGGACGTCTGAACCGTCACTACGTTAACGTTGTTCCGGTTGCTTAATTAGACCGCGAATCAAACAAAGAAGCGCCCCATTCCTAGCAGGGAACGGGGCGCTGATTTTTTTATACGGCTATCATCAACTCCATACCTAATAAGTCCTTACGGACAGGAAATAAAAATGAAATTTGTAGATGAAGCGAAAATTGAAGTTTTTGCGGGGAAAGGCGGTAACGGCGTTGCTTCCTTCCGACGCGAAAAATTTATTCCTAAAGGTGGCCCGGACGGCGGAGACGGCGGCCGCGGCGGCTCTATTTATGCCGTTGCTGACAGAAACCTGAATACCCTGATCGACTACCGCTATACCCGTAAATTCCAAGCTAAGAACGGTGAAAACGGCCGCGGTAGCGACTGCTACGGCAGAGGGGCCCCTGACATTGAGCTGCGTGTTCCGGTCGGAACCGTGATTACTGACTTGGATACCGGCGAAACCATTGCTGACTTAGACAAAAACGGTGAAAAAGCTCTTCTAGCTAAAGGCGGTAAGGGCGGTCTTGGCAACCTGCACTTCAAGACCTCCACCAACCGTGCCCCTCGTCAGTGCACACCCGGAGAACCCGGTCAGGAAAGAACACTCAAGCTTGAGCTGAGAGTTTTGGCTGACGTCGGTCTGTTAGGGCTTCCGAATGCCGGCAAATCCACACTGATTTCTGCTGTTTCTAATGCCAAACCCAGAATTGCCGATTATCCCTTCACAACGCTGCATCCGCATCTTGGCGTTGTCCGTGCGGGTCCTGAATCCAGCTTTGTGATCGCGGATATTCCGGGCCTGATCGAAGGCGCTTCTGAAGGCGCCGGCTTAGGACACCAGTTCCTGCGTCATCTTTCCAGAACCAGCTTGCTACTGCACGTTATTGATGTGGCGCCCCTCGATACTGAAGAGGATCCTATTGCTGCGGCTCGCGCCATTGTTGAAGAACTGAGAAAATTCGATCCGGCTTTGGCGGAAAAGCCTCGCTGGGTCGTTCTCAACAAGATGGACTTAGTGCCGGAAGAGGACAGAGCTGCGGTTGTGAATAAATACCGTGAAGCCTTTGGTACAGATGTTCCGATGTTTGCGATTTCTGCTGTCACACGAGAAGGCACTGAAGCTTTGGTGAAAGCGATTGCCGAAGATATTCACGAGCAGCGCAGACAGCTGATTAAAGAGAGCGAGCCGGATGTCCGCTTTGATGAAGACGAAGAAGTCTTCCCGCCCGAAGGCGGAGAGCCTGAGGACAGCGAACAGAAGTAAGTTAATCGCAATAGGGAAACCGCCGAAAGATAAAACTTCCGACGGTTTTTTATTCCCTTTCCCGATCTTCTTCAGGAAAGGGAATCGTGTTTAATCAGCTGAAAGAGCTTAGAAGCTGTATCTTACGCCGACGCTGACCTGCCACGGATTGCGGACAGGAGAGCCTGCGGATGTCTTGACCTGGCCATAGGCAGAAATGTTCTTGGTCGGGTTGAATGTACCGCCGACAGCAAATTCGCCCCATGTACCGCCGAGGTCGTCTTTGTAAGTACGTTTTGTACCGTTGGAGGAGAAAGTGGACTTCACTTCGCCCTTCCAATCGTGAAGAACAGAGGCCTTAGCGTATGCGTTGCCTTTGTTTTCCGGGAAGGTGTAGCCAACAGCAACACCGGCTCTGCCGACGAAGGAGTCGATACCGTCCTGTTCAACCTTAACGCCCTTGTTGGTCTTGTAGTCAACAGAATCTAAACGACCAAACTGCAATTCAGCCTGGGGTTCGACATAGAAACCTGTATCCGGGCACTGCAGTCTCCAGCCTGCTTCAACGGAGGCAGATGTTCCCCAGTTGTGGAAGGAGCCGGAGTTGCGTCCCATTGTGTTGTAAAGGCTGAAATCGCTCTTCACACGATGGCGTTTGACGATCACGTCAACGAACTGACCCGCATCACCTAGCCAGCCGCCGTAGATGCCGAAGTTGAAGTTCTTGTCGTCCGTAGAACCGTTTCTGAGGTCTCCGTCACCGTGGGTATAGGAGAATGTGCCACCAAGGTAGAAGTTGTCGTTGATGAATCCATCGCCGCCTAACTGAACGGTGTTGTATTTTTCGCTCATGTTGCCGTTGGAATACTTGTTCTTTCCGCCGTAATAACGTACCCAGGCGCCGGCTGTCTTCGGCATAGAGCGAAGGTCGCCCAAGCGTGCGGAAACGTCGTTCATCTGAGAACGGAAGAAGAGGTAATTGGACGCAGCAATGTCAATAAGGGAGGAGTTGACCGTGTTCTGAGCTTCATTCACGACAACGGATCCATCTTTAGTAACTTCAGCTGTCAAAGCACCGGCAACAGCACCTTCGGCAACGTTAAGCGTTGCAGTAGCGTCAGAACCGTCAGCAAGGTTAAGCGCGCTGGCATAGAAGGATTCCATCGCTTCTTTCTGATTCGTAATTTCGTCAGAAGTCAGACCAACGGCATTGACTGTAAAGTGAGGAGCGCCTTCAATAGCGTCGGCTTTCAGTTGTGCAGAGGAGATAGTCGTTCCGTCAGTTGCAGCCGCTACGTTTACAACACCGCCAGTGCCTTGCAATTTTTCAATAGTGACTTTTTGATCATCTGCCTTTGTGATGTTGATGACGCCGTCGTTAAAAGTTAGGCTGTTGAGCGGAATGGTTGTTAATCCCTGTTTTTCTTCTTCAATGTTGGCCACAATAGTGGGGTTCCATTGAGCGCCGTCTGCCAAGACAAGCTTGAATCCTTTTACAGTTAAGTCATCTGGGAGCGGGTTATTTGAAGAGTCTGTACTTGTCCAGCCAGTTTTGACATTTCCTGTCCATTGAGAATTTTTCCCAGAGAGGTTAACAAGGATGTCGGATTCAACGGAGGTTCCGGAAGTTTCACCTTCATAGGAATATTTAATATCTCCATTTAGAACGACTTGATTGGTACCAGACTCATTAATTGTAATAATCGAGTCACCTCGCGCAATAATGGCATCGGGTGCATTAACCTCTAAATTACCATTCACTTTGAGGACGCCTTGAGACATTGCAACTAGACCGCCGCCCGATTGGGATGTGACATTAATCAACGTATTTTTAGAATTAATTATTACAGTTGAGCGTTTATCTTCGTCTAAATTCTCAATCATTGTCCCGTTTTGCACAAGTATTCCGTAAGCAGATTTCGGGGCGTCGGATGCTTTAAGGTCTACGTCTATACGTAAATTTTCTGAGGTAACTGTGATCGTTGGAGAAGCTGCTTGATTGTTACCGTGAAAAGCCCAAATACCAATTGGCTGTTTGCTTGTGTCTCCAGCTGATACCGAAATGTCGATATTTTTTGTGTGGTCGCCTCCAAGATTTAAATGGGTATTTGGCCAAGCTAAAATGCCAACAACGTTAGAACTGGTGGTGCTTTCAGTGGGTACAACGGATGCTTTAATCGATGAGCCGGTCAAATTAGTGGTTGTAATTGTTGATCCAGGACCAGAAGCGTCAAGAGATCCGATTTCAATTCCAAATTTATCGGCGTTGACGGAAATGTCTGTTGTTACCTCTCCGCTGAAGGGTTCTGCACTGACTGAGCATGCTGCCATAACAATGGAAGCAATCAAACTAATTTTAAACTTTTGAATCATTTTCTTATTCCTCGAGATTGATTTAACCGAGGTACGATACAACCGCCGGGGGGGGGTAATGTAAATAGCAAAATTATGCTATTGTTGCGAAAATAATACAGGAATCACCCTTTATTCGGTGCATGCTAATAATTAGGAAGGGGAGGTGGACCTTTAATTTTTCCTTTTTGGCCATGAGTCATTAACAAGAGAGCCAGTCGCTTCAAGAGATAATCCTTGGATATACTGAAAAAACTACATTTTCGACAACCTTCTTAACACTTGAAAAGAATCGCGGACTTTTGTTCCGCCGGGAAAGACGGTTGCCGTCAACAAGATCGGAAGAAATGAGATGGAAGAAAACCTCAGAATTTGGAACGATGCAAAAAGAATTGTCGTAAAAGTCGGCTCTTCTTTAGTGACAAACGAAGGTCACGGAGTAGATACGGAGGCGATTGCGCGTTGGACGGCTCAGATCGCTAAGCTTCAGGAAATGGGCAAACAAGTGGTTTGGGTGAGTTCCGGTG
This sequence comes from uncultured Sutterella sp., assembly GCA_900554375.1. Lineage (GTDB taxonomy): Bacteria > Pseudomonadota > Gammaproteobacteria > Burkholderiales > Burkholderiaceae_F > Parasutterella. The sequence continues at coordinate 597 of USHK01000061.1, read as the reverse complement.
CTGTTGCTGAAGGAATGGCTCGTCTCGGTTGGAGCAAACGACCGAAAAAAATGCACGAACTCCAGGCCGCGGCTGCCGTGGGACAAATGGGTATTGTGGAAGCCTATGAAAAAAGCTTCGAGCGCTATGACATTCGCACGGCTCAAATCTTGTTGACGCATGCTGACCTCGCAGACCGTGAGCGATATTTAAATGCTCGCCAGACACTGACTACGCTTTTAGATCTCAAAGTTGTTCCGATCATTAACGAGAATGACACGGTCGTCACTAACGAAATCAAAGTCGGTGATAACGATACGTTAGGTGCGCTGGTTACGAACTTAATCGATGCTGACGTATTAGTGATCTTGACCGACCAGATCGGACTCTTTACTGCCGATCCTCGCTCTAATCCCGAAGCCAAGTTAGTGGAAGTCGGAGAAGCCGGAGATCCGATCTATGAAGCAATGGCAGGCGGCGCCGGTTCTTCTATCGGCAAGGGCGGTATGCAGACAAAAGTGCTTGCAGCCAAACGCGCGGCCCGCAGCGGTGCCTCTACGGTCATTGCCCTGTCTCTTATACACATCTGACGCTGCCGACGACTCCTTACGTGTAGAT
>USHK01000060.1 GCA_900554375.1 uncultured Sutterella sp. | reverse complement strand
CGTGAAGGCGGCCACACAGTCGGTGCCGGCGTTGTTTCTAAGATCGTCGGTTAATTAACTCATTTCGAATCGCGGGCCGAAGAAGGCTTCGGCCCCTCGTTCTTTAAAGGATAAATAATGCAAAGCCAACGTATTCGTATTCGCCTCAAGGCATTTGATTACAAACTGATCGATCAGTCTGCTCTTGAAATTGTTGATACCGGTAAGAGAACCGGTGCTGTTGTTAGAGGACCGATTCCTCTGCCCACACGCATCCAGCGCTTCGATATTCTTCGTAGCCCGCACGTCAACAAGACCAGCCGCGATCAGCTTGAAATCAGAACTCATCAGAGATTGATGGACATCATCGATCCGACAGACAAAACTGTTGATGCTCTGATGAAGCTCGATCTGCCTGCCGGCGTGGACGTTGAAATCAAGGTCCAGTAATAAGGTTGACTGAATTCGGTAAGCCCTTTGAATGTAAGTTCAAAGGGCTTATTTTTAGGTCGAAACAAAAACGCCCTCGAATTGATTTTCGAGGGCGTTTTTAACATGGGCGGCGAGTACGTTACTTGAGGCTCACGAAAGCGATTTTTCCTTTCGGCGGAATAATATCGACAGTCATATTTTTATCAATGACATTAACGATCTTAGACGCAGAATCGGTCATTGCGACATGCTTCAGGTCCTCGGAGAGGAGGACCGCCTTCAAGTCGGGATGTTTTTGCAAATATTCAATAGCCCCGGACCACCCCATGACAAAAAGTGCGGTGCACAAAGCATCTGCTTTGGCGGAATTGTCATCGATAATGGTGACGGAGGATAAAGTTGCCGGAACGGGCTTGCCGGTTTTCGGATTTAGGATGTGGTGATATTTGACTCCGTCCTTGATGAAAAATTTTTCATAATCTCCTGAAGTGACGACTGAAGTATTCTTCAAAGGCACTACTGCAAAATATTCGCCTCTCTCTTTATCCGGTCTCTGCAGACCGATTGACCACGGTTTATCCGAGCCGTTCGTACCGGAGCCAATGACGTTTCCGCCGAGGCTGACGAGCGCGTCTTCGCAGCCTCCCCGTTTAAGTTTATTAATGACCTTATCGGCGATGTAGCCTTTTCCGATTGCCCCGAAAGAGACAGATTGTTTTTTACCGATTTTTCCGAAATATTTTCCGTTCTCTTTTTTTGCGTCGATTAAGTTGTAGTCAACGTTAATCAGCGCCTTCTTAATTTCAGCTTCGCTCGGAACTCTGTGTTCGGGCTGATCGACGCTCCAAAGCTTGACGAGTGCTCCGACTGTCGGATCAAACGTTCCGTGTGTCAAAGCGGCGATAGTTTTAGATCCGTTTAAAACTTCGAATGTTTCCGGTTCGATTTCAATCCATTCGCCCGGATGCTGGTTTAGACGAGAGACATCGCTGTCGGGATCATAAGCAGAAAGAATATATTCAAGCCGGCGAGTTTCATCGTTGAGAATTTTATAGCAGGCTTCCGCTTTCTCTTTATTGTCGACTTTGAATTGGCCGTTAATGAGAGTTCCGATGGCAAAAGTATCTGCGCTGTAAACATCGGAAGCAGTTGCTGAACTCGCAGTGAAAGTGAGTGCGGCAATCAGAGAAAGAAGGATCTTTTTAGATTGCATTTTCTTTTAAAAGATGAAACGGATAAATAAGTTAGTAATTGTAAAGATTATTTTCTTGATGCAAAAAAACTTGCGCTCAAAGAGAAATTAAAGGGAATCAAAATCCGGACGCAGCGACTCGGCCGCGGCGGCTATGCCCGAGCAGACAGGCTTTTTACGATTCAGCGCAAGAACTTCAAGGCGCTGAACGTGGGGCAGAGGATTAAGGTATCAAAACATTAAATATGTTGTCAAACTTATCCGAAGTGCTAGCTGGAAGACCTAAAAATGATGGTTTTCACGTTCGATTGTGAGATTAGTTAGTCTCCTTACAATTGATAACTCTATGAATTGAAGGAGAATATTTGCTTTTTTGAAGTTCGCGATGTACAATCCGTGTCTTTCGTGGTCACCGCTATTCTTTTTCGGTGACTTTTTCTAACTTGTCCAGGCCAATCGCAGCCTGGGTGGAGATAATAATGAGTGAGAAGCTCGGCCTCGTCGGTCGCAAGATCGGCATGACGCGCATCTTTACCGAAGATGGTGTTTCCATTCCGGTAACCGTGCTCGAAGTGTCGAACAACCGCATTACACAGGTAAAAACGGTTGAGACTGACGGCTACAATGCAGTGCAAGTCGCCTTCGGCTCCAAGAAGCCGTCGCGTGTGAGCAAGCCTCTTAAAGGCCAGTTTGAAAAAGCTGGTGTCGAAGCAGGTTCCGTGCTCAAAGAATTCCATGTTGAAGAAGACAAGATCGGCGAAATGAAAGTCGGTCAGACTCTTTCCATCGATATGTTCTCCGAAGGTCAGAAAGTTGACGTTACGGGAACAACAATCGGTAAGGGTTTTGCCGGCGCAATCAAGCGTCATCACTTCTCTTCCAACCGCGCCAGCCACGGTAACTCCGTGTCTACAAATGCCCCTGGTTCTATCGGTAACCGTCAGGATCCGGGCCGCGTTTTCCCTGGCAAGCGCATGGCTGGTCACCTTGGTGACGTCCAGCGCACAACTCAGAATTTGGTTATCGCCCGTGTGGACGCCGATCGTCAATTGATCCTTGTCCGCGGAGCCGTCCCCGGCTGCGCCAACGGCGAAGTAATCATCCGTCCGGCTGTTAAGGCCAAAGCCTAAGGAGCGATTTATGGAACTGAAAGTCGTAAACGATCAGGGCCAGCAGACCGCAACCCTTGCGGCTGCCGACACCGTTTTCGGTCGTGAATACAATGAAGCACTGGTTCACCAGATCGTCGTTGCTTACCAAGCAAATGCTCGTCTTGGAACCCGTGCACAGCTGACTCGTGAAGCTGTCCACCACTCTACACGTAAACCCTGGCGCCAGAAAGGCACAGGTCGTGCACGTGCAGGTATGTCCTCCTCTCCAGTATGGCGCGGAGGCGGCAGAGCTTTCCCCAACACACCTGATGAAAACTTCACACAAAAAGTTAACAAGAAGATGATGCGCGGCGCAATGGCCTGCATCCTCTCCAAGTTAGCCATCGACGGCCGTCTCGTCGTTGTGGAGAACATTGACGTTGACACACCCAAGACAAAGAACTTTGCAAACAAGCTCAAAGCTATGGGTCTGACCAGCGCTCTTATCATCACTGACGAAATCAGCGAAAATCTGGATCTTGCCAGCCGCAACCTGAAGAACGTTTGGGTTGTTGAGCCTCGCTATGCTGATCCGGTCTCCCTGGTTCACTTTGATTCCGTTGTTGTTACTAAAGCAGCAATCAGCAAACTTGAGGAGATGTGGGGATGAGCCAAGATTTCCTTTACAAAGCAATCCTCGGTTCTATCGTCTCTGAAAAGAGCACCAGAATCGGTGAAAAGAACAATCAGTACATCTTCCGCGTTGTTCCTGAAGCAACCAAAGAAGATGTGAAAGCCGCCGTTGAATTACTTTTCAAAGTTAAGGTCAAAGGCGTCCAAATGCTGAACCTTAAGGGCAAACAGAAACGCAACGGTCGTTTCCCCGGCAAGCGCAATGACGTTCGCAAAGCCTATGTTTGCTTGGAAGAAGGTCAGGAAATTAACTTCGCAGAGGTGAAGTAATGGCTCTGATTAAACTGAAACCTACATCTGCCGGTCGTCGTCACGCAGTTAAAGTCGTGAACCCGGAACTGCATAAAGGCAAGCCCTATGCAGCCCTCGTAGAAAAGAAGAACCGCGGATCCGGTCGTAACAACTTTGGCCGTATTACTGTTCGCCATCAAGGCGGCGGCCATAAGAAGGCTTACCGTATCATCGACTTCAAGCGTGATAAAGACGGTATCCCCGCTATTGTTGAGCGTTTGGAATATGATCCGAACCGTTCCGCTAACATCGCACTTGTCCTTTATAAGGACGGCGAACGCCGCTATATCATCGCTCCGAAAGGTTTGAAAGCCGGTGATGAAATTATGAGCGGTCAGGAAGCCCCGATCAAAGTCGGTAATGCTCTTCCCCTGCGCAATATTCCCGTCGGTTCCACGATTCACAACATCGAAATGAAGCCTGGTAAAGGTGCTCAGATGGTTCGTGCCGCCGGTGCTTTCGCTCAGCTTCTTGCTCGCGAAGGTGCTTACGCTCAGATCCGTCTGCGTTCTGGTGAAGTTCGCCGCATTCTTATCGAATGCCGTGCAACGATCGGAACTGTCGGTAATGAAGAAAACAGCCTGCGTGAACTCGGAAAAGCCGGTGCCAAGCGTTGGCGCGGTATCCGTCCGACCGTCCGCGGTGTTGTGATGAACCCTGTTGACCATCCGCATGGTGGTGGTGAAGGTCGTACCGGTACCGGTCGCGCTCCTGTCACACCTTGGGGCCAGCTCACCAAGGGTTATCGTACTCGTAACAACAAACGCACCGACAACATGATCGTGTCGCGTCGCTATCGCAAGTAAGGGGGCCTGAATGTCTCGTTCGCTTAAGAAGGGACCGTTCGTTGACGGATCCTTACTGAAGAAAGTCGAAGCCGCTCAAGCTAGCCGTGACAAGCGTCCTATCAAGACCTGGTCTCGCCGCTCGACTATTCTTCCTGAATTTATCGGTTTAACAATTGCCGTCCACAACGGACGTCAGCATGTGCCGGTTTTTATCAATGAAAACATGGTTGGCCATAAGCTGGGTGAATTTGCATTGACCCGTACTTTCAAAGGCCACGCAGCTGATAAGAAGGCTGCTCCAGCTAAGAGGTAATAACAATGGAAACCACAGCAATCGTACGTGGAGTTCGCCTCTCGGCTCAGAAAGGCCGTTTGGTTGCGGATCTTGTCCGCGGTAAGCCCGTTGACAAGGCCCTGAACATTCTTTCTTTCACGCAGAAGAAAGCTGCCGGCATCATCCGCAAAGCTCTCGATTCTGCAATTGCCAATGCCGAACACAATAACGGTGCAGACATTGACGAACTTCGTGTGACCTCGATCTATGTTGAGAAAGCCACGACACTCCGTCGTTTCTCTGCAAGAGCAAAAGGCCGCGGTGCCCGTATCGGTAAGCAGACTTGCCACATTTATGTGACAGTCGGTGATACCCCGGCGAAGAAATAATAGGTGACCCATGGGACAGAAAATTAATCCGACAGGCTTTCGCCTTCCCGTAACACACGACTGGACCTCCCGTTGGTATGCTACTGGCCGCGATTTTGCCCGCACATTGGCTGAAGACCTCAAAGTTCGCGATTACCTGAGCAAAAAGCTCAAGAACGCTTCCGTAGGTCGTATTCTTATCGAGCGTCCTGCAAAGAACGCTCGCATCACAATTTTCTCCGCTCGTCCGGGTGTTGTGATCGGTAAAAAGGGTGAAGACATTGAAGTTCTGAAGGCTGAACTCCAGAAGTTGATGGGCGTTCCCGTCCATGTCAATATCGAAGAGATCCGTCGTCCTGACCTCGACGCCCAGCTCATCGCCGACAGCATTACTCAGCAGCTTGAAAAACGTATTATGTTCCGCCGCGCCATGAAGCGCGCCATGCAGAACGCAATGCGTCAAGGCGCCCTTGGTATCAAGATCATGTCTTCCGGCCGTTTGAACGGTGCTGAAATTGCCCGTACCGAATGGTATCGTGAAGGCCGTGTACCTCTTCATACACTTCGTGCCGATATCGACTATGGCTTCTCTGAAGCTCAGACAACTTACGGCATCATCGGCGTTAAGGTTTGGGTTTACAAGGGCGACAATACCGGTAAGGATGTTGCTGTTGAAGCTCCGGCCGATCGTGAAGACCGCCGCAACCGTCGTCCCGGCAAGCCGGCTAATCGCCGTCCTCGCAAGCAGGCTGACGGCGCTGAAGGCAAGCAGGCTCGTGCACCGCGCAAACCCGCTGCTGCAGCTGCTGCTAAGGAAGGAGAATAAACATGCTTCAACCAAACAGAACTAAGTACCGTAAGGACCAGAAAGGCCGTAACTACGGTCTGGCCCAGAGAGGTGCTAAAGTTTCTTTCGGCCAGTTCGGTCTGAAAGTTACAGAACGCGGTCGTCTGACAGCACGTCAGATCGAAGCTGCTCGTCGTGCGATCACTCGTCACATCAAGCGCGGCGGTCGCGTATGGATCCGCGTCTTCCCGGACAAACCCATTTCCTCCAAACCGGCTGAAGTCCGTATGGGTAATGGTAAAGGCAATCCCGAATTCTGGGTTGCTCTGGTTCAGCCGGGCCGCGTCATTTATGAACTTGACGGTGTTGATGAAGCGCTTGCTCGTGAAGCTTTCCGCCTTGCTGCGGCCAAGCTTCCGCTCAAGTCCATGTTCGTTACACGTCAAATCGGCCAGTAATAGGAGTGCAGAATGAAAGCCAAAGATTTACGCGCTATGGACGAAGCTGCGCTTAACAAAGAACTGCAGGATCTTCTGAAAGCACAGTTTAATCTGCGCATGCAGAAGTCTCATCAGCAACTTGAAAACACGAGCCTGATTCGTCAGACACGTCGCGACATTGCCCGCGTCCGTACGATTCTTGCTCAGAAGGCAGCGACGAAATGAGCGAAAACAAACTGACACGCACGCTGATCGGCAAAGCTATTAGCACCAAGATGGACAAGACTGTTACGGTTCTTGTCGAACGTAAGGTCTGTCTCTTATACACATCTCCGAGCCCACGAGACGCTCATGAATCTCG
>USHK01000059.1 GCA_900554375.1 uncultured Sutterella sp. | reverse complement strand
ACGAGATTCATGAGCGTCTCGTGGGCTCGGAGATGTGTATAAGAGACAGGTCTGGCGACTGACTTTTGCGTCAGCTGGACAGCATTAGATGCGGCCGATGAAGGCTTCAAAGTTTATGTGATCGAAGACGCCTGCCGCGGAATCGACGTTAACGGCTCACTCCAAGCAGCTAGAGCCGAATGGAAAAAAAGAGGAATCAAACAAATTGATTCCTCTGAGATCAGTTAGAAGAAAAGCTTCATTAGAAGCGGCGTAAGCAGCGGCGCCAGCAGTGCGGTGGTTAAACCGGTTAAGCCGATAGCCAAACTGCCGTAGGCGCCGGCTGTCGAGTCAATCTGGAAAGCTCGGGAAGTGCCCATACCGTGGGCAGAAAGACCGAGCGCAAAACCTTTTGCAGACGAAGAGTCAACTTTTAGAAGCAGGAATAAAGGACCTGCGCAAATCGAACCGAGTACCCCTGTCAGCACTACTAAAGAAGCAGAAAGGGCAGGAAGACCGCCGAGTTTTTCCGCGATGGACATGGCAATCGGAGTCGTGACGCTCTTCGGAGCTAGACTGATGATCGTTTCGGGGGAGGCTCCGAGGAGTCCTGCGATCAGGACAGTCGAAGTAATCGCAGTAAAGGCGCCGGCAAAAAGCCCCAATATAATCGGCAGCCAATTTTTAGCCAGCTGAACTCTGAGGTCATAGAGCGGCACAGCCAACGCTACCGTTGTCGGTCCGAGCAGGAAGTGAATGAACTGAGCGCCGGAAAAGTATGTCTGATACGGCGTATGCGTGGCCATCAGCAAAAGAACGACCGTCACAATCGAGACAGCAACCGGATTCAGGAGTGAATTCCAGTTGCTCCATTTATAAAGTTTCTGCGCAAAAAGGTAAGCGACCAACGTGACCGTGAGCCACAGAAGGGAGGACGTAGAAAGAGAGGCCCAAATCTCTTCGATACCGTGGAAGTCGATGTTATTCATGGCGTGCCTCCTTCTGTTGTTTGCGTTTCTGCAGCCAGATCGTCGAATACTTAATGACTAAAGCAGTCACAGCGATGGTCAGAATCGTACTGACGACCAAGGAAACGCCGATCGGAAGCGCCTCTTTTTTGAGACGGTCAATGTGCAGCATAATGCCGACACCGGCAGGAACAAACAATACGGCCAAATAAGAAATCAAAACCAGTGAGATCGGGCGTACCCAGGAAGCTAGTCTGTCGTTTGCAATCAGGGCAACGAGCAGCAAAAACATGCCTAGAACCGAGCCGGGAACAGGGAGATGAAAGTACATCTCAGCGACGTTTCCCAACAGTTGGAATACGAGAAGAAGGACCAGACCTTCGATCATTTTAAATAGATTGTAAAAATTGATGTGGAATGCGAATGTATTCCTTATCTCAGCATAAAAACGAGCTTGAAGTCAGAAAATTTTTCGAATTGAGTAATCAAAATAAGTTTGTCCAGCGGTATTTATTCTCATTTATCTCAATCTCACAAATCATTACAATCGCGGCAATCGTCAAGCCCTAAGGCTCAACTGTTTTACCCAACTTATATAAGAGGAAACATCAATGTCAGTTCTCGACTCTTACATGAAAGACTTGGCCGAATTGGTTAACAAAGACCGCGGCACTGCAAATATTGCCGGCGTTACCGAAGCCGCCAAGATTATGAAGGGCCACCTCGAATCCATCGGGTTCAAAGCCGACCTCGTTGACTTAGGTCCGAATGCCGGCAACGGTCTGTTCGCTACGAACAAGCCCAACGCTGACCACTATGACGTTCTCTTCAACGCTCACCTCGACACCGTATTCCCGGACGGAACGGCTGCCGCGCGTCCTTTGACCGTTAAAGGCGACCGCGCCTACGGTCCCGGCTGCAGCGACTGTAAGAGCGGCGTGCTTGCCATCTACTACGCTCTGAAAGCTGCTCGCCCCGAAGATTTGGAAAGACTCTCCATCGCTGTTGCTCTCAACCCGGACGAAGAAACCGGTTCTAAGGCTTCCAGCGCGTGGCTCAAGGGAATCGCTGAAAAATCTTCTCGAGCTCTGGTTTTTGAAGCTGCCCGCGCAGGCGGTCAGCTCGTCCGCTCCAGAAAGGGTTCCACCAACTATGTCGTGACCTTCCACGGTAAGGCTTCTCACGCCGGCAACGCTCCGTACAAAGGAGCCAACGCCAACATCGCCGCTATGCGCTTTGCTTTGGCAGCAGCCGGTCTGGCCGATGTCGATAAAGGCACAACCGTCAACCCAGGTGTGATCGAAGGCGGCAGCGCTCCTAACGTCATTTCCGAAAAATGCGTTGTTAAGCTCGACACACGTTACTGGAACAACGAAGACGACAAATATCTTGACGACGGCATCAACAAACTGGCTGCTGCTGTTTGGGCCCCCGGCGTAACTCAGACAATCGAACGCGTTAGCCACAGCAACGCAATGCCCTTGTCCGACGCTACTAAGGAACTCGTTGCTCAGATTACCGAAGCTGCCAAACTCGAAGGTTTCGATATTGATTGGGTGGATGCAGGCGGTGCTTCCGACGGCAACCACATGGCTGAAGCCGGTCTCCCCGTTATTGACGGATGCGGCCCTGCCGGCGGCGAATTCCACTGCGATCGCGAATTTCTTCGCTTAGACACCGTTGAAGAACGCATTCGCATGATCACTCGCTTCCTGTCTCTGATCTAATTCAGCAGAAACAGATCTAAACGCAAACGCCCTTCGGGGCGTTTGTCGTTTCTGCGGACTCGAATTCGGCGGCGGTGATAAAAGAAATGCCTCGCAGGAATACAATGCATTTCATCCGATAAAAGTAAAGAAAAGGAATTCAGAATGAAATTCGAATTGAACGGCGAATTTATTCGATTGGGCGACCTTTTAAAGGCAGCAGCCCTGACAGGAACCGGCGGGGAAGCAAAACAAGCCGTCCAGGACGGCTTAGTGAACGTGGATGGAAAAGTCTGCACCGAACGCGGCCACAAAATCCGCGCGGGCCAGAAAGTCCAGTTTAAAGATCAGAAGATCGAAGTCGTTGCTGCAAAATAAAAGACGTTGTATCAATACATCAATCTGACGTTTTTTGCGGTTTACTCCTTCTTAGACATCCTCACATAATTGGCTCATAAAAGGCATTGAAGTGGTGTTTAGGTTCATTCCTATGACATCAATATGTCTACAAAATCGTATTTCTTCATCATAAAAATACGATATGTCGATGGCGAGTACACATCCTAAAAATGTGTCGATAAAATTGATTTTTATCGACACATATGGAAAAATCAAAAGTCTTTTATAAGTTTTCACATCATGACTTGGTCGCCTGAAACTCCATTTAATAGCTTGCCGCACTTGCCTCCAGAACTTGAGTTGGAGACAAAAGAGGTTCTGAAACTTTGTACTCAAGCTAGGGTAGCACTTGAGGGACTTAGGCAGGCCGTTGAATTGATTCCTAATCAGTCAATGTTGATTTACACAATCCCAATTCTTGAAGCTAAAGCCAGTAGTGAGATTGAAAACATTGTCACGACAACAGACTCTCTTTTTAAATATCTGGAAAAGCCGCAGGCTGCCGACCCTGCAACAAAAGAAGCTCTGAGATATCGAACTGCTATCTTTAAGGGCATGGAATCGATTAAATCGTGTCCTTTATCCTTGAGGACTGCTGTGGCAGTTTGCTCTGCCCTTCGCGGTGTTGATATCGACGTTAGAAACACTCCCGGCACGTATATTGGCAACTCTTCAACTGGGACTGTTGTATACACACCGCCGGCCGGAGAAGAAGTGATTCGAGAGAAGATGACTGATTGGGAAAGGTTTATTAACGAACCAACCGATTTAGACCCCTTGATTGTCATGGCATTGGCCCACTACCAGTTTGAAGCAATTCATCCCTTCAGCGACGGGAACGGAAGAACCGGACGAGTTTTAAACATCCTTTATTTAGTTCAGAAAAATCTACTTGATTTACCTGTTCTTTATTTGAGCCGATACATCATAAAAAACAAATCTGAGTATTACTCTTCGTTGATGGGAGTAACGCGGGAGGCAGACTGGATCACCTGGATTAAGTTCATGCTTAATGCTGTTTCTGAAACTGCAGAATGGACTAAAAATAAAGTGCTGGCGATACGGAGACTAGAACGACAGACTATAGAGGCAATGAAGGAATCTCCGGAAATGAAAAAGATGTACTCCAGGGAATTGGTTGATTTAATTTTCTCTCTGCCTTACGTGAGAATACAAAATCTCGTTGACGGAGGAATTGCACAACGGCAATCGGCTTCAAAGTATCTCAAATGCCTGACAAGCAACAGGATATTAACGGAACTCCAGACATCAAAAGAGAAACTGTTTGTGAATTATCAGCTTTTAGATCTGCTGAGCTCCGAATAAAAAACATTATGCGTGCCCATTGCATGGAGGTTTCAAGTTAATAGAACTAGACAAAAGAAAAAGGCTGAGGCAAAACTCGGCAAAAATCGAGCTTTGCGACAGCCTCTTTTGTGGAATTGATTACTTGCGTTTTCCGGCGGCAGCAGCAACCGGAGGACGACCCTCGATATGACGGAAGGTGATACGGCCTTTAGTCATGTCGTACGGGGAGATTTCCAGCGAAACTTTATCGCCGGCGAGAATTCGAATGTGATGCTTGCGCATTTTGCCGTTTGTGTAGGCAATCAGTTCATAGCCGTTGTCGAGTTTGACGCGATAGCGAGCGTCCGGAAGAACTTCGGTAACGGTTGCAGTTGTTTCAATTAGGTCTTCTTTAGCCATATAAGAATAAAAGTTCCCAATAATCAAACAGGAACAGGGTTTTAAAAATCGGATTTTACCTGACATTGCGTCTAAGTACGCAAACTCATTAACAAAAATGAGTCAATGGGGGCGGTTTTGCTAAAATCCACTTACTAAATTAAAAATTTTGCGAAAGGCCTTCTCGGTCCGGACGCGATCGGAGTCGGAAACCAATGAAGAACATTCTTATCGTTTATTACTCTCGTATGGGCCATACCGCCCGCATGGTCCGCACTATTGCCGACCAACTCGAGGAACTCGGAAACACCGTGACGGTGATGCCCGTTTCCGAAGCCCTTCGCGAAGGCGTGGATTGGAGCAAGCATGATTTCGTGCTCTGTGGTTTCCCCGTCGTATATGGTACCTACCACCCGAATGTTTACGAGTTTGTTCGCAACAACTGCACGGAACTTGACCGCAAACCCAATGCGATGTTCAACGTTACCGTTGTTGCCCGCACTCCTTTCAAGGCTACGGTCGAAGGCAACCGCTACATGCAGAAATTCCTTGAACGCTCTCCGTGGCGTCCTAGAGACCTCAAATGCTTTGCAGGCAAGATCGACTATCCGCACCTGAATCTCTTTGATAAGAAGTGCATTCAGCTCATCATGAAGATCACAAACGGCCCGACAGACCCGTCTATGTGCATTGACTTTACCGACTGGGAAGATGTGAAGCAGTACGCCAAACACATCTCCGAGCTTGCTCACCAAGCTTAATCTCAGGCAAATTCTCAATGTTTTTATGACGCGTAACCCGCTAAAATTAGCGGGTTACGCTTTCTTTAGGACAGAAAAAGATGACAGACACTCAAGAATATCCATGGATCAAGCACTACCCTGAGGGCGTGCCCGCGACCATTAATCCGGATATTTACGAATCACTGCCGGATTTCCAGGAAAAGATCTGTCAAGAGTACGGTGATGCTCCGGTCTTTACGAGCCTGGGCAAGACAATGACGTACAAAGAATTTGATGAGAAAGTGACCGCGTTTGCTTCTTATCTGCAGTCGTTGCCCGGCGTAGAGCAGGGCGACCGCGTTGCCGTGATGATGCCGAATCTTCTTCAGTATCCGATCTGTCTGTTCGGCATCATGAAGGCCGGGCTTATCGTTGTTAACGTTAATCCGCTTTACACCGCCCGCGAGCTCAGCGGTCAGCTGAAGGATTCCGGCGCAAAGGTTTTGATCATTATTGAGAACTTTGCCAAGACGTTTGAAAAGATTCAAAAAGACTCTCCCGTTGAGCACGTTATCACTACTCAGGTCGGTGACTTACTTTCTGCTCCGAAGCGTCTGCTTGTTAACTTCATGCTGAAGAAAGTCAAGAAGATGGTGCCCGAGTTCAATCTCGAACACGCCGTCTCTTTCCGCGACGCACTGGCCCAAGGCGCTTCAAGAACATTTAATCCGGTCAAACTTGACCGCTACGACATCGCACTTCTGCAGTACACCGGCGGCACGACCGGAATTGCTAAAGGCGCTATGCTCACACACCGCAATGTGTTGGCCAACCTTCAGCAGACCGGCATTTGGATTTCGGGCGACTTCAAAAAGAAGACCGAAGTCGTTATGACAGCGCTTCCGCTCTATCACATTTTTTCTTTGACCGCGATGTGCAGCTTCCTTCAATGGGGTGCTCGAATGGTGCTAATTGCTAACCCGCGCGACATGAAGGGTTTGGTGAAAGAATGCGAGAAGCAGCACTTCACCGTGATCTGCGGTGTCAACACGCTCTTTAACGGCCTGTTGAATACACCGGGCTTTGACAAGGTTGACTTCAAGATGCTGAAGCTCACCGTCGGAGGCGGTACACAAGTTCAGAAGTCTGTGGCCGAGCGCTGGAAAGAAGTCACGGGTGGCCACATTATCGAGGCTTACGGTTTGACCGAATGCTCCCCGGGCGTCGCTGCGAATCCGATGAACACACCTTGGAACGGTTCCGTCGGCTTCCCGTTCCCGTCTACCGTGGTTTCCATCCGCGGTGAGGGCTTCAAAGATCTCGGCTTCTGGACAACTCCGCAGGAAATTCCGGAACACACCGGTGAAATCTGCGTGAAGGGGCCGCAGGTCATGCGCGGTTACTGGGACAAACCGGAGGAAACGGCTGCCGTGCTGCGTGACGGCTGGCTGCGTACCGGTGATATCGGCAACATGGAC
>USHK01000058.1 GCA_900554375.1 uncultured Sutterella sp. | reverse complement strand
AGATTCATGAGCGTCTCGTGGGCTCGGAGATGTGTATAAGAGACAGGGTAAAGGCGATTCCCCCGCAATCACCATTCTCGGCATTATTTATAGGAGTAAAAAATGACTAACGAACAAAGAGCCGCCTGGTTAGCAGGTCGGCGCACAGGTATCGGCGGATCGGACGTGGCAGCGGTTCTAGGGCTGAACCCATGGAGAACGCCGTTGGATGTTTGGAACGACAAACTCGGGCTTTCCGAAGACAAGGAAATGTCCCAACCGGCGTACTGGGGAACAATGCTTGAAGACACAGTCGCAAAAGAATTTCAGCTGCGCACCGGCAAGAGAGTTCAAAAGGTTTCTCACCAGTTCGCCGATCCGGAAACTCCTTGGGCGATTGCAAATATCGACCGTGCAATTATCAATCCGGAGATTGCAAAAAAAGTTCGTCCTCTGATGAATATTGAAGAAATCGAGCGCTATGCCAACATCACTGGCGTGGAGCGCATCATCAACACGGATATAGCCTTTGAAGCAAAAACAGCAAACGCTTTTACCGCCGATCTCTGGGGGCCTTCGCAGGAGCTGGAGATCAAACAGCACAACCTCAGGACCGAGCATATGATCCCGCTGTACTACGAAACTCAGATTCAATGGTACTGCGGCATTCTGAAGCTCAAGGGAATGTATCTCGCGGTTCTGATCGGAGGATCGGATTTCCGGATGTACTGGGTGGATGCTCGTCCGGATGTATTCCAGGTCATCAAAGAAAAATGCTCTGCATTCTGGAACGAGAACGTTCTGAAGAAGATTCCGCCTGACCCGATCAACATTGACGATGTGCTTCAGCTATATGGAAAAAGTAACGGAAAAGCTGTGGAAGCTAAAGGTGATCTTGCTATTGACTATGGTGAATATGCACGTATTGCTGGTGAAATTAAAGAACTTAAAAAACAGCAGGACGCGCTCAAAACCAAGATTGCAATAAGCATGAAGGACAACGAAATTCTCACACTAGATGGCAAGAAAGTCCTTACCTACAAAACACAAACCTCAAAACGCTTTGATTCGGATTCCTTCCGTGAAGATCACCTGGACGATTACTACGACTACCTCAAGGAATCCTCAACCCGTGTAATGCGCGTTTGCGCTTAATTCAAAACTCACTCGCAAAAAGGAATAATTATGTCTACAACCGACCAACTCGCCGCAGCAGTCGGCGCCCCCTCTGCTCCAGTAGCAAAACCCAAAACAAAAGCTCCTGCTATCGTGCAGCAGGTCTTGTCTGACCAATTCAAAAAACAATTAGCGCTCGCAGTCCCGAAACACTTGAGTGCTGATCGCATGGCTCGCATTGCTGCCACCGAAGTCCGGAAAACTCCTGCCCTGCTAAACACCACTCCAGCCTCTTTCTTGGGTGCCGTAATGCAGTCGGCTCAACTTGGTCTTGAACCCGGTTCTGCCCTTGGTCAGGCTTACCTTGTTCCCTATGGTAACCAGTGCCAACTGATCTTGGGCTACCGCGGCATGATTGACCTTGCCCGTCGTTCCGGACAAGTTTTGTCTTTATCTGCGTTCGCTGTTCATGAAGGTGACGAGTTCAACTACCAGCTTGGATTGCATCCGGACATCCACCACGTCCCCAGCTGTGAAGCTGACCGCGTTAAAAAACCGATCACCTTTGTTTATGCCGTGGCCAACTTGAAAGGTGGCGGCTACCAATTCGAAGTCATGTCTCGGGCAGAAGTTGAAGCTGTCAAATCGAAGGCCAAATCCAAAAAAATCTGGGACTCGTATTTTGAACAGATGGCTCTGAAAACAGTGATCCGTCGTCTGTTCAAGTACCTGCCTGTTTCAATTGAAGCCCTGCAGATTACGAATGTAGACGCCAAGAGAGAAGCTGGAGAAGAAATTAAACCTGAAGATGTGATCGATATCAACGCCGTCTCGGTCGAAGATTTCAAAGACATCGAAGAAGGTGAAGTTATTGAAGCTCCTCAGGAACAAACAGCGTAAACCAAGGCCCCTGCGAAAGCGGGGCTTTTCTTTTGGAGAAATAAATGTGGAAGATCAAAGACCCTGAGTTGAAGGCGAAGGTCAACGCTTTCTTTAGCGATGAAGAAATTAATAACGCGTTTGCAAAAAATACAGATTGCTATACGTACTTCCGGTTATCAACCAACATCAATAAGTCGAGCTTTACTTTTTTAATCGAAAAAGACTTAATGGAATTCATTCCCGATTACAACCCAGACGACTGGAATCCGTTTCCGAAAGTGACACCTAAGTCAGACATCGTGTACTTAGTCACTTTAAAGGCTCCGAGTGGACAAACGGTTGTAACTACATGCCTTTATTTAGCTGGTTTCGGTTGGAGGAAGAATTTCAACCTGGAAGTGATCGCATTCAGAGAGTTCCCTAAACCCTATCAACCGGAAGAAACGAAATGACAATCTATAAGCAAATGGAATATCAGATGCGTCTCCCCGAGTATGAGACGCTGGCAGAAGGGAAAGACGGTGAGTACGCGTGGAAAGTCCTATCTCTTGGGACACATCCTTGCGGTTACGTATCTATCCCTAAAAACCATCCTTTCTATGGAAAAAACTATTGGGATATTGAGGACGCGATTGAAGTGCACGGCGGATTAACCTTTAGCGGAAAACTGCCTGGCCTTGATGGCCTTTGGTTTGGCTGGGATTATATGCACGCCGGTGACTACACCTATATGCCTATATATGTATCTATTACAGACAAAAGGTGGACAACGCAAGAAGTTGTCGACGAATGCCAACGTGTAATTCAGCAATTTCGATCCTTCGAGGAGAAATAAATGGACTACTTTTTCGCCGGTATGTTTTTCGCCGTGTTTGTACTGTTCCTCGGAGGATGGGCCGGGTACGTGGTCTACGCATTCCTCCGGTCAAGGGAGGACAAATGAACCGACTCTTAATCCGAGACTACATTTTCAACGCAGATCAGATCGCGTGCATCTTTTGGGACCGCGACGAGAACGTCTTAATAGTTTCATTGACCTCCAGTAAGTATGCGGAGATCAAAGACTTCCCCGAAAGCGAATGGAAGAGACTTCGAGAGATGTTGGGCTTTACGGAGGAGAAAGAATGATCGAGTTGTTTATTTATGCCCTCTTCGGAGGGCTTTTTTATTGGAGCAAATAAATGAGCAAACCCTTTGAAACCACGTTTGCGACGCTGCGCAGAGGTGCGGCCTCAATGGAGGCAACTGAAGCCATGCAGCAGGTCGTCAAATCCGTCTACGAAACAGGGAAACCGGCAAAACTCGTTATCGAGTTGACCGTTAAGCCGAACACCAAAAACGGCGGAATGGTTGAAGCTGTGATCGTCACCGACAAGATCACAACAAAGATCCCGCAAGAAGCCGGTCAATCGGTCCTGTTTGTTAATTCAAAAATGGAACTTGTTTCCAACCTCGACCGCCAGGGAGACTTATTCCCTGAGATTGGAAAAGCAGATAGAGCGCCGATTGATATTGATGACGACGGCGTAATTCATCATCCAACTAACTAAGGGAGGAACCTATGGATGAAAAGAAAGAAGTGAAAGAGTTCACAACAGAAGAACTTGCTCAATGCACCCGGGCGCCGTCAGATTTGAAGGCGCCGTTTGTTTTTGAGGTTGAAGGCGTGCCTATGGTGGCAAAACCTGTAGGCAGACATTCCTGGGACGTAACCGGTAGAGAAGATCTCTTGCAGGCTCCTACCAGGATTAAAAACTTTTGCCTCTCCTTCAATGACATTGAATCGTTCTCCCAATATGTCAAGGACTACAAGACTTCGTCAACAAATCTTTATGTGACCAAGTCCATTAAGAATTTGATATTCAATGCCAGAGCAGTATTTAATGACATCAAACGAGATCAGCCGAACTGGCGGGATCAGGTTGCTGAATATGTACCTGAAAAAAGCATTGAATGGGGGGATTGGAATTCCAATAACAAGAAGCGGATGTCACAGATTGAATTTGCTGAGTTCCTGGATGAGCACATCGCAGACATTGTGGGAGATGGAAAGCGAGCACCAAGTGCAGCAGAAGTACTGGAGGCAGTCACTAACCTGAACGATGTTCGTAACGTAACCTTCGGCTCGAAAGTCTCTTTGGCAAACGGAATGGCTTCTTTTATCTATACAGAAAAAAGTCCTTCCGGAGCAGTCTCAGAGGGACATGTGAGCGTCCCTGCTGAATTCCTGATCGGCATTCCGGTATTTGAAGACGGTCCGGCCTACACCATTCGGGCCAAGCTCCGTTACAGGATTGACCGAAGCTCCGGAGAACTTCGTCTGTGGTACGAACTGCAGCAACTGCAGAGAGTATTTGCCAAGGCGATAGAAGCCAACGTCCAGAAGCTGGAAGAACTTTTGTCCGGAGAACTGCCTATCTACTCCGGCCGTTAATACTCCCTGTCTTTAATCCTGACGGCACTCTCAGTCGAGGGTGCCAAACACAAGCGCATTGAGAAGTCAGTGCGTTTTTGTTTTTTATGTCTACACCATCAACACACCCGAAAAATGTGTCGATATTTTTTAGGATTTCAATCATGCAAAAAATTCTTGATCCGATGTCTGGAGCGCGGATGTTCTATTTCGACAAGAACAACTCAAGCGTGTTGTTCGGAGACATTCGTGATGAAACTCACTGGACACGGCAATACAAAAAGTTGGAGATTCACCCGGACAAACTGATGGATGCTAGGCAGTTGGAATTTCCCGATAACTCGTTCTACCTCGTGGTCCTCGATCCTCCTCACCTGATCAACTGCGGCAAAACGTCAGATATGGCTAAAAGCTACGGCTATCTAGAGAAAGCCTGGCACGCCGATATGAAAAAGATTTTCAACGAGGCATGGAGAGTACTCAAGCCCAACGGCACTCTGATTTTTAAGTGGGCTGACAAAGATGTGAGCCTGGCTGAGCTCCTTTATGTGCTCGGACGAGAGCCAGTCTTCGGAGACAAAAAGCCCTCAGCAAACAAAGCCGGAACTAACCGATTCTTTTTAGTTTTCTTTAAGGACGAATGATGGACAAAATCGAACTCACACGTGAGGAGGCCATGCTAGTTATGCGCCTCCTCAATTTATTTTTGAGCAAGGCTCAAGCGCTGAACGTGCGTGACAACTCTGACGTTGCTCCGGCAAAAGCGCTCAAACAAAACATCTTTAATCAATTCATGAAGCTGGATAGCAAGGAGGCGGAGAATGAATCTGAGTAACGCAGTCGAGTTTTACTCGTGCCTGATTGCAATCATGGACCACTACGGATATGACCATCAGATTTTTAGGAAGGTTCCGGAAGAGGTTAAGGAGTTGAAGGAGGCCTATGACGAATATTTTAAGGAGCCGTCTCCGGAGCACTGGCACCACGTCATTGAAGAGGCAGCCGACGTCCACATCATGCTGGAGCAGTTCCAGATGCTAATCACTCCGGACGACAAAAAAGAATTTGATCGAATTTGCCTTGAAAAGCTGCACCGAGAAGTTGGAAGAATTGAACACGCAAAAATGAGGAAATAGACATGGAATCAATCGACTTTGGAAAACCAAAACTTACTCGGAAAGATGTCATGCGAATTCTCCGGATCAGTGCGACAACTCTGTGGCGTTGGGAGCGTGACAAAAAAATCGTTCCGCAATTTATTCTCGGTCGTCAGGCTCGTTATGACTACGATTACATAATGAACTTTAAATTACCCGGATGAATCCAATCCCGCCAAACGGCGGGATGTTTTTTTTCTATTCCGGCAGCTGATATTCCCGCTGCCATTTATCAATCATATCTGCCCATGCTTGGAGCATGCGGCGCCTCTGAGGAGCATAATCAGCAACGTTATATACAGCTCTCACGCCTGAGGCAACGTGAGCTAAAGACGCTTCTATCCAATCTGAATTAAATTCCGCCTCGTTAAGCAGTGTGCTGGCAGTCCTCCGAAAATCATGGACCGTACACGGCTCTATTTCAATTCCTGCCTTTTTCGCATTTGCCATTCCAAGTTCCAGTAACCTGTTGGGCGTGGATGTTGCCATGGGCTTATTCAAACCGTACTTCGCGGGAAAAATAAAATCACTCTTACATGTACTAAGCGTTCTCAAACAAACCAGAATATCAAATGCTTGGTTACTCAAATAAACATTGTGAGGACGTTTAGTTTTCATACGAGACGCAGGAATCCTCCATGTTTTCTCACTCCAATCTATCTCGCTCCAAACTCCGTTAATAACCTCGGACTTCCGAAGCATCGTTAATAAAATTAGTTTTAAAGCACTCTTAGAGCTTATATCCGCTGAGCTCCTTTCAACCCCATTTAAAAGATAACCAATATCGCTGGGCGACATTGCACGCGTTCTTGATTTAAATGTATGAATGGAATTGGGCGGAATAAAATCCGTCGGGCTCTTTAATTTAGGTCCGCCATGTGTTGAAGCGAAGGTGTAAACGTTTTTAATAATCATGCGGCAAAGCAGCGCCGTACTCGGTGCCTGCTGTTTCACCAAATCTTCTGCTAATGCCCTAACCTCGTTCTCAGTGATTTCAAAGAGCGACATTTTTCCCAGAGCAGGACGCAGATGATTATCAATGGCATAGCCCCGCATCTTTTTTGTTGAGTCTGAGACTCCGCACTCTTCAGTGTATTTATCCAGCCAGACAGAGAAGCTGTTCTCCGCAAGAGTGTTTTTAATTTCCTGTTTCTTTTTTGCCGGAGAAATCCCGGCGGCGAGATCAGCTCTTGCCTTCAGGAGTTTTTCTCGCGCCTGTGCCAATGTGATTTCTCCGTACTTGCCAAGCGTCACGGTTTGCTGGCGGTTGTTGTAACGGTAATTAAAACGAAACGACATTGTTCCGGAGGGAGCGACAGATAAATAAAGCCCGTCTCTGTCGGCCACTTTGTAGGGTTTTTCTCCTGTCTCTTATACACATCTGACGCTGCCGACGACTCCTTA
>USHK01000057.1 GCA_900554375.1 uncultured Sutterella sp. | reverse complement strand
CCGGTATTATTATTTCCCCGGCAACACCCGGCTTTGTGGGTGATGTCAATATTGCTTCCGAACTCTCTGAAATCGGTGTCATGCTGCTGATGTTCGGAGTCGGTTTGCATTTCTCTCTAACCGATCTCATTCGAGTAAAGAATATCGCCGTGCCGGGCGCGATTCTCCAAATGGGGCTTGCTACCTGTTTGGGAGCCTTCCTCGCTCATTTCTGGGGCTGGCCGTGGGGAGAGAGCATTGTGTTCGGCATGTGCCTTTCCTGTGCTTCTACGGTTGTTCTCCTTAAAGGCTTGGAAAGTCGAGGAATTTTAGAGAGCGGAGACGGGCAAATCGCTGTTGGATGGCTGGTCGTTGAAGACATCATGACCGTGCTGATTCTGGTGCTGCTTCCGCCATTGGCTTCTCTGCTGGGTTCCCCGCTTCAGAACACCGAAGCGTCCTTGCCTCTTTGGCAGATTATCGGCATTACATTAGCTCAGGTATTCGGTTTCATCATCCTGATGCTGGTTGTCGGAAAACGTTTGCTTCCATGGCTGCTTCGGCAAGTTGCTAAAACGGGTTCCCGCGAGCTCTTTACGCTTTCCGTACTGGTATTTGCGATCGGTATCGCATACGGGGCAGCCGAGATCTTTCACGTCAGTTTCGCATTGGGTGCCTTCTTCTCCGGCATGGTGATGCGAGAAAGCCGTTACTCTCATCGTGCTGCGATGGAGTCATTGCCGCTCAGGGATGCCTTCTCGGTCATCTTCTTTGTGGGCGTCGGTATGATGTTTGACCCGAAAGTCCTTTACGAACAGCCGCTGCATGTATTGGCCGTGCTGGCCATTATTATCCTAGGCAAAGGTCTTGTCGCTTTCGGTTTGGTGCTGTTATTCCGTTACACGCTCCACACTGCGTTAACGGTTGCTGCCGCACTTTCTCAGATCGGTGAATTCTCGTTCATTTTGGCTGCGCTTGGACTTCAGCTCAAGATTCTGCCGCAGGAGGGCATGAGTTTAGTGTTGGCCGGCGCCATTATTTCCATTGCCTTGAATCCGTTTGCCTTCGCAACGATCAGTCCCGCTCGTGATTTCATTAAAAAGCGTTGGGCCTTTGCGAGAAGAATGGACGCACGTATCGATCCGATGGCACTGATGCCGGACAGCGTCGGAAGCGACATCCTCCACGGCCATGTGGTCTTAGTCGGTTACGGAGAGAAGGGCAAGATCATTCTTCAAGAGCTGCTCCAAAGGCATCTTTCCGTTGTAGTGGTAGACGATCACCATTCGGTGATTGAAGAGCTTCGAGAGAAGAATGTCAATTCTATTTACGGAGACGCTACAGATCCTGCGGTTCTCATCCAAGCTCATATTCATGAGGCAGCGATTCTTGTTCTGGCGATTGAAAATGAGATCCTTTGCCGCAAGATAGTTGAAACTGCCAAGATCCTTCGACCGACCATTGAAACGGTGATGCCGGCTGAAAATGAAGAAGACGCCAAGGCTCTTAAGGCCGACGGAGTTGCTCAGGCTTTTGTGCCGGACGAACTCTTAGCGCAGGCCATTGTTCAATTCACGATGAGCCGCTTTGGCAAGGAATCAGAAGACCAAAAAATTCGGGAAGAAGAGGCTGAAGAGCAAAAAGCTGTTGAAAGAGGAGCGCTTTAGTTCTTTCCTCAAGGGCACGAGTTTCCTCTTCATTTATGCAACAGGCGCCTTTCGGCGCCTGTTGTGTTTTCAGTTAACTACTCGGCTAGTACTCGGTGCCGGAAGTATCGCCTGCAGGACGAGCCTGCGCTGGAACAACCAAAACTAAGTTCGGCTGTGTCTTCGAAGCAGAGGGCAGAGGGGCGACTTCGGCAAGTTTGCCGTGCTTCTTTCTCAGCTCTTCGATTTCGCCGAATTCGATTGCACGATTGGGACAGCTTTCCACACAGATTGGCTGTAAACCCTTTTCCAAACGATCTAAGCAGCCGTCGCACTTTCTCATCTTGCGGGCTGTTTGATCCAGTACCGGTGCATGATAGGGGCAAGCCTGAGCACAAAGTCCGCAGCCGATACACTTCGAGCTGTCAATGACAACGAGACCGTCTTCAGTACGCTTGTGATGTGCTTTCGTCGGGCAGACCTTCACACAGGCAGGGTCGCTGCAATGGTTGCAGCCAAGGCTCACATAGTAACCGAAGACGTCCTGATTCCAAGAACCGTCAGGCCCCTGTTTCCATTCTCCGCCGGCATATTCATGTACTTTGCGGAAGTTCATTCCGACAGGGAGGTTATGTGCATCTTTGCATGCTACGGCACACGTCTTACAGCCGGAGCATTTTGATACGTCAACAAAAAATCCAAGTTGTGTCATCTTATTCTCTCCTAGGCCTTACGGACTTCAACAAGGTTTGTGTGCTGAGGATTGCCTTTGGCAAGCGGGCTGGGCCTCAGGGAGGTCAGCGTGTTGATATTTCCTCCGACGTCGACAACCTTACCGTTCTTGTTCACCGGTGTATACCAAGCGCCCTGCGGGATGCTGACGACGCCCGGGATGATTCGGGAAGTGACCTTTGCCGGAAGTTCGACAATGCCGCGGTCGTTGAACACCTGAACTAAGTCGCCGTTGTTAATACCTCGGGCTTTGGCGTCTAACACGTTCATGAAGACGACATCAGGGTGCTGTTCACGTAGCCACGGGAGGTTGTGGAACGTTGAGTGAATGCGGCCGTGATGGTGGAAACCGTAGCACTGCAGCGGATACTTCTTCTGCAGTTCATCTCCGAACATTTCCCAGGTTCTGTAGTAAACAGGAATCGGAGAAATCACGTCGCCCTCAGGCAGCTTCCAGGTATTCGCAATGTTGTTAAGGCGTTCGGAATAGATCTCGATCTTGCCGGAAGGTGTCTTAAGCGGATTCTTAACAGGGTCGGCTCTGAAATCAGAGAGCGCAACCGGATTCTTTCTCCAGCCGTAGACTTGTGCGGGACCTCCTTTCCAGAAGGTTTCCCAATCGGGCAGCTGAGGAACTTTCTTACGGGTTTCGTTATAGCACCATTCCAACCACTGCAGTTGAGTTCTTCCTTCTGTGAATTCCTGTTCTTTGCCCAGTTCTTTAGCGATCAAGCGGCAGATTTCATAGGAGGTCTTCTGTTCCCACTGCGGATCAACGGCTTTGTGCATCGGTAACATGGAAGTGGTACCGCCGTTGGAACCTCCTTGGCAGGCGATATCATCAGTTTCAGGACCAAGGACATCGGGGAGAAGAATATCGGCATAACGGCAGGTCGGCGTCATCATGTTGTCGCACACAACAATGAATTCGCATTTAGAGGAATCTCGCAGAATCTTGTCCGTGGCGTTCGAATCCGAGTGCTGGTTAATGGTGGTGTTGCCGCCGGAGTTAACGATCATCTTGATGTTGTGATCCAGCTTCTTCACACCGCGCATGCCGTCAGTGATGTCCGTCATGTCTTTGCCGCGCACGATGGCATCGGTCCACATGAACACCGGGATAGTAGCTTTGACAGGGTTCTTGCCGATCGGGAGATAAACGGCCGGCAGAGAAGAGTTGCCTTCGGCATCGCCGGGGTTCGTTCCCGGGAGACCGACTTGGCCTAAGAGGATCGGCAGCATGGCGATAGCACGGGCAGTTTCTTCGCCGTTAGCCTGACGCTGCGGACCCCATCCCTGAGAAACGAAGCACGGTTTTGTGGTGCCCATTTCTTTAGCCAGCTGAACAATAGTCGAGGTCGGGATACCTGTAATCTTGGCAGCCCATTCCGGAGTTTTAGCGATTCCGTCTTTGCCTTTACCAAGGATATGGCTCTTGTAATCACTGCCTTTAGCCGCAGAGGCCGGAAGTGTTTTTTCGTCGTAACCGACGCAATACTTATCTAGGAAGTCCTGACCAACCCAGTTATTACGGATTAATTCATAGGCAATGGCTTCCACCAAGGCGGCGTCCGTGCCCGGACGAATCGGAATCCATTGGTCCATACCCGCTGCAACGGTATCGTTGTACATCGGGTCGATCATAATGGTCTTCGGATGACCTTTTTCTTTGGCGCATTCGAGCTGATAACCCTTGCCGCCGCCTGAACCGCGGGTCACTAAGGAGTTGCCGCCGAACGTGACATAAAGTTTAGCGTTGGCAATTTCGCTCATGTCAGAGCCGGGACGGCCTCCGTAGGTATAGGGCATCGCTGCGCCAATCTGGGCAGTGGAGTAGGAGCCATAGTATTTCAGGTAGCCGCCCAATAGGTTAAGCAAACGCCACCAGGCGCGTCTGGAATTCACTAAAGACTGCTGGCCCGAGCAATACTGCCAGTAAAGGGATTCGTTACCGTATTTGTCGACTGTTTTTTTGAGGTTTTCGGCAACGGTTTTAATCGCTTCGTCCCAGGTGATCCGTTCAAATTTGCCTTCTCCGCGCTCACCGACGCGTTTCATCGGATATTTAAGACGATCCGGAGAGTAGAGACGCTGTCTTAAGGCGCGGCCGCGCAAGCAGGCACGAATCTGACGGTGGTCACAGGCGTCTCCGGACATATTGTCGGTCTCCACGCGGATTACTTGGCCGCCTTTAACGAAGCAGCGCTGAGGGCAGCGCTGACCACAGTTGATCACGCAAGCGTTCCAAAAGAAAGGTTCG
Source organism: uncultured Sutterella sp. (assembly GCA_900554375.1). Classification (GTDB taxonomy): domain Bacteria; phylum Pseudomonadota; class Gammaproteobacteria; order Burkholderiales; family Burkholderiaceae_F; genus Parasutterella. Next base: position 2,349 of record USHK01000057.1, on the reverse strand, counting down.
ATTTCTTTGACGGCTTGTGCCACTGCTTTAGAGATCGGATTCATAATGAAGCTTCCTGCTGCGATACTGAGCGCAGACATACGCAGAAAACTTCTTCTTCCAAAAGTGCTCAAAGGAAGTTTGAACATGTGTTCTCCTTGTTTTGGATTGGGGTGGGTAACAAAGACTTTCGGCTTTGCTGAGGTTATTTTATTTAGACCTTTCGGATGAGGTCAATAGTTTTGTATCAGAAGAAACGAGTAATCGTTAATAACGATAATTGTCGAGAATGATAGGTTGACTTACCGAATGATTCGCAAGCAACAAAAAAAGCTGTTGAGAGTCTTATAGTTTTTCCGAGGGATAAGCAAAAAGGCCTCGAAAGATCGAAGCCTTTTGTCTAATAATTTCAAATGAGATCAGGTGAAATCCGGTCGGACGTAAAGTTCCCCCGGAGTCGCTACAAAGCCCAGGTGTTCGGAAATATCATCCGCTGTGTGTTTAATTTCGCTGATCCAGCCTTCTAAGAAACTGCTTGCCGGAGAAGATATAGAGAGGCAGGCGACTAATTTTCCGGAGTCATCCCGGATGCCGGCGGCAACACAGCGAACGCCCATTTCCAGTTCTTCTTCATCGCGGGCAAAACCAAGTGTCTTGATTTTGGAAATTTCGGTTAGAAGCGTGTCAATGTCCCCGATGCTGTTGGGTGTTGATTTTTCCAGATTGGTTCTCAGAGCATAAGCACGGATTTGTTCAAAAGAATCCTCAGCTAAAAAAAGTTTTCCGGAACTTGTGGTGTGCAGGGGGGCTGTGGCACCGATTGTACGCACGACCTGAATGCCGGGGCGCTCACGCATGATTCTGTCTATGTAGACAATATTGTCGTTTTGGCGGATTGAGAGATTGACCGTCTGACGTGTGAGATTATGAAGACGCTGCATGCCGGTTCTCGCCGTATCTCGTACAGAAATTCTTTCTCTCACCAAGTTTCCGAGCTGCAGAAAACGCAAACCTAAGCGGTAGGTCCCCGCCGAGGCGCCTTTCTCGACAAAGCGAAGGCGGACTAAATCCGAGAGGATTCGGTGGCAAGTAGAGATGTGAAGGCAAGTTTCATCAGAAATTACCTTCAAATTCACAGGGTCGTGATGCTGGGTCAGAACGCGAAGAATCGCACTGGCCCGATCAAGTACTTGAATATTTGCTTTACTAACGGACTGATCCATGGGACTGCATCGGTTTTTTATTCATAAATCAAGGGCGGTTTCGTCAACCGCCCCAAACTTTATTTTAGATTTTTTGCAATAATTTCTGCGATATCTGAGATAGAAATTTCAGATAGTGATTTTTCTTGGGATTTAGCAGAGTCAAACATTGATAAACAGAAGGGGCAGCTCGTGGCGACCTTGTCGCAGCCGGTATCGTTCACGATCGCTTTGAGGCGGATAACATTCAGACGTTCCGGCGCATCCGTGTCCGTCCAGAATTGTCCGCCGCCGGCGCCGCAGCAAGTAGTGCAGGAACCCCACTCTTTGGGATTGACGGTTTCTAAACCTTTGACTTTGTTTAAATCGAATCTCGGCGCATTCACAATTCCGTTATATCGTGCGTAATAGCATGCATCGTGAACCGCAATTCTTTCTTTCTCGGTGAGTTCCGCCTTGAGGCGACCTGCATCCATCTGTTCAGCAATAAATTGAAGATGAGAAATGACATTGAACTGACCGCGTTCGAACTCAGGGTATTCGTTCTTAAGTGTATTAAAGCAGTGCGGGCAGGCGGCTAAGATACGGCTGAAGTTGTACTGCCGCAGATTATCGATGTTGGTCTGTGTCTGAATTTGATAGAGATACTCTTCGCCGACTCTGCGGGCAAATTCGGCATTGCACATTTCTTCCTGCATTACGGCAAAGGACAGTCCCGAGTTCTTCAAGATTTTGATCATCGCCTTAGCAATCTTCTGATTGCGCTTGTCGTAGGAAGCAGAGCAGCCAACCCAATAAAGGATGTCGTAATGGACGCCCGGTTCCGCGAAGGAAACATCAAGTCCCTCCAGCCAAGCCCAGCGAGCGTCAGGGTCAAGGCCCCAAGGATTGCCGACAGACTGAATGTTCTGAAGTGTTTTTGCAACGCCTTCTGCAAATTGTCCTTCTTCCAAGGCTAAAGAACGGCGCATCTGTTCGATCGTGTTGAGAATTTCAATGCGGGAAGGGCATTGTTCAACACATGCTCCGCAAGTAGTACAGGCGAGAAGAGATTCCTTGGACACTACATCGGGGACCAAAACGTCTTCTGTCTTTGTGCCTGTCGTTCCGGCAGAATCCCCACATCCTGACAGAAGAACCTGTCTCTTATACACATCTGACGCTGCCG